>DAINRD010000183.1:1057-3423 GCA_036742095.1 Archaeoglobus sp.
CATGAAAATTGAGTGAGCATTGGCATCTGCTGCCGCATCGATGTCTTCCTTTTTTATTCTGGCAAAGCTGCATATTTCTGCCTTCAAACCCCTTTGCGATATCTCCTTGATTGCCTGAAAATCTCCCTCTGAGGCAACAGCCGTGCCGGCCTCTATTATGTCAACCCCGAGATTGTCAAGGGCCTCCGCTATCATTACCTTCTGCTCCACACTCAGCGAAACTCCTGGAGTTTGCTCACCATCCCTGAGGGTTGTGTCAAGGATTTTGACCTGCACGAAACAGCAGATAACGAATGGGTAAAAAAAGTTTGGCCTGAGGTGTTTAGCAGCATGTCCAACAAATTTAAATGGACTCCATCAGAGCAAATCTATGGATGATGAAGAGAAGGAAAAGCTTCTTGAGAAGCTTGCATCACAGCAATTGAGGGCTGATTACCGCAAGGCCCTCGGAAGTGAGCATAAAAGAAGGCATATGGATGCTGAAATAGAAAAAATCTTCAAAAAGGGGAAGAAGAATGAACGCTGACGAGTTTGTTGATGCGTTTAACAGTTCAAAGGATTTGTTGGAACTTGAAGCCCTGGCTGAAGTTGGCAGGGAGCTTGTGGAAAAGTTCGAGGGCCATGAAAAGGGAAAAGTACTTGGAACACTCGGAAACATCTACTACGCCCTCCACAAGCTGGAAGATGCAGAAAAAGCCTACTTAGAAGCCCTAAATCTCTACATCAAACTGGCAGAGGAAGATGAAAGCTTTCTACCCTACGTTGTCGGCTGCCTTTACAACCTCGGGAACCTTTATCAGGTTTCAAGGAAGTATGCTGAGGCTGAGAAAGCCTACACGGATGCTCTGAAACTTTTAGGAGATGTAAAGAACGACCAGAGACTTGCAATAGCCACTGCTCTGGGTACGATGTATGCGAAGCTCGATTTAAGGGAGCATGCGGAGAAGTATCTGGTTGAGGCTTACGAAATGGCCAAGGAAAAAAGGGACAGGAGACTCATCGGAATGCTCCTGAACAACCTTGCGGTTGTTTACCAGAGAAGTGGGAAAAAGAGAGAGGCTGAAATGCTGTTGAAAATGGCTTTGAATGCTCTGGAGGAAGTAGGAGAGGATTTGAGTATAGCAGCAGTGCTGCAAAACCTCCTGCCGTTTCTGGATGAGAAAGACCTTGAAAGGGTGATGGAGAGGCTTGATAGGTTCGAGGAGCTCCCCATAGACCTGAAGGCGAAGATTTCATACTTCAAGGCGAAAAAGGCTGAGAGCAATGGAATCGAGAAGGCTGCAAAGCATTACATGGATGCTGCCTGCTTAGCATTTATGGCCTATAGAAACTTTGGTTTCCAGTCGATAAACTTCATGCACTGCCTTGATAAGGTTATTGAAAGCAACACGGAGCTTTCTGAAGATGCCACGGTTTTAAAGAAGCTCATTCTGAAGTACTACTACGGAAGTCAGAAGGTTGAGATTGACTTTGACACCAGAGTGGGCAGAATGATTAAGGCAGTTCTGGAGGGAGACGACATCTACGAAGACGGAATTCTGGAGGATACAGTGAGGCTAATTGCAGAGGACCTGCTTAAGTCCGGGAGCAAACTCTGATTTTTTCACGAACGTTTGGGTCAAGAAATTCTGAACTTTTTCATCTTTTCATCATCAGGCTCAAGACCGAGGCCTGGTTGGTCAGGAAGCTTTGCGTAACCTTTTTCCAGTTCAATCTCGCCATTAAGCACACCAAACATCACTTCCCTCCACCAGAGTGGGTCGAGCGGTGTTTCGATGTAGGGGCATAGCTTTTCTGGAAGGGAAGCTGCGAGGTGAAGGTTAGCAAGCCAGCCCAGTCCCGGGTCCCATGCATGGGGCATGAACTTGAGGTTGAAGGCCTCGGCAAGATCGGCAACCTTTCTGCACTCCTGTATTCCGTTTGAATAAACCGCATCGGCCTGCACGATATCAAAAGCTCCACCCTCAATGAGCATTCTGAACCTCTGGAGACCATGCTCCAGCTCGCCTCCAGAAATCTCAATGCTGGTGTTTTCCCTGAGCCATCTGTATCCCTCTACGTCATCTTTCCAGAGCGGCTCCTCAAGCCAGAGAACTTCAAAGTTTTCAAGCTCCTTAGCAAACCTTCATTGCTTTTTTTCTGCTCCAGTAGGGCGGTGTGTAGCTCCACGCCTGATTTGCATCTACCAAAATCTTAACATCGGGAAACTTCCTCGCTACTTCTTTCAGCCCATCCATATCATCATCGACCCTTTCTCTCCTGAACCTCAGCTTCACCACATCTATTCCAAGCTCTGCATACTTCTCAACCATTTTCACGGTTTCCTCCGCTGAAAGCAACCTGCCTGTGTTGCGTAAACCTTGACT
>DAINRD010000184.1:0-3421 GCA_036742095.1 Archaeoglobus sp.
AACAACCAACGCCTGGGGAGCAAGAGAGGCTTGGATGGTTGACTCACCCATCGAAGAGGACACACCGTGGGGACCGAGAGAGCTCAGAGGTCCAATATGGGAGATTATAACTGGCCTGACACTCTCCCTTGCTGGAGTTGACCTCTTCATGATGATGCACCCCATTGCTGTTGCAGTTCTCAAGGAAATCTTCAACACTCTTGGCGGGAAGGTTAGCGGAGGAGTGGCTGACCCCGGCGAGTGGATTTTCATGGAGGTGTGATGAATGAAGGTAAAAAGCCCCCTTGAGGTTTACAACTTCCTTCCGAGAACCAACTGCGGTGAGTGTGGCTTTGACACCTGCATGAGCTTTGCTGCCCACATCATCGACAGATCAGTCTCACCTCTGGACTGTACGCCGCTTGTTAAGGACGCCGAGAAAGACCCGAAAGTAAAGAAGAAGCTGGATGAGCTTCTTGAGCTTACCGCCCCTGAGATTGCCGAAGTTGTAATCGGAGTTGGAGAAAATGCAGTGAAGATTGGTGGAGAAGAAGTTCTTCACAGGCACGAGCTGACCTTCTTCAACCCGACAGCCTTCTTCTACGACGTCTGGGACACGATGGATGATAAGGCGCTGGAAGAGAGGTGCGATAAGGTAGTCTCCTACAGAAAGTTCTACGTTGGAAACTTTCTCACCCTCGATGGCTTTGCGGTCAGGTGCACCTCAGGAGACCCGAAGAGATACAGGGAAGTGGTGAAGAAGGTTGCTGCATACGGTAAACCGCTCGTTCTCATTGCCCTCGATCCTGAGTGCATGAAGGCAGCTCTTGAAGAAGTTGCAGACCAGAGACCGCTCATGTATGCTGCCACTGAGAGCAACTGGAGAGAATTCCTGAAACTGGCTCTGGACTACAATGTTCCCGTGACGCTGAGGGCAAAGGACCTCGACGTTCTCAAGAGTATGGCTGTCACCTTCAGGCAGGCTGGAGTCAAGGATATTGTTCTCGACCCCGTAACGGAGCCGCTTGGTGAGGGGCTAAAGGGCACCTTCGAGAGAGTAATAAAGCTGCGCAGAACAGCAATAGCTGGACAGGACAAGGACGTTGCCTACCCTATAATGGTTACCCCCATCGCTGCGTGGCTGATTGACGGAGATGACGTCACCAAATCCTACTGGGAAGCAGTGCTGGCAAGTATGTTCATTGTGAAGTACGGAGACATCATGATTTTCAGGAGCATCGACCAGCATGTTGTTATGCCAACCATTACGCTCAGGTTCAACATCTACACTGACCCAAGAACCCCAGTGCAGGTTGAGCCTGGCTTGAGGGCAATCAACGACCCAGGCCCGGACGATCCAGTGTTCATCACGACCAACTTCGCCCTCACCTACTATACTGTGGAGAGCGACCTGACGAGCGGGGGAATCAAGGGATGGTTGCTGGTGCTCAATACTGGAGGTTTGGGTGTTGAAGTCAGCGTTGCTGGCGGGCAGTTCACAGCTTCAAAGGTCAAGGAGCTCATAGAGGAGACGAAGATAGCGGAGAAGGTGAACCACAAGTACTTGGTCATTCCCGGACTTGCTGCAAGACTGCAGGGAGCAATTGAGGACGAGACTGGCTGGAAAGTTCTTGTGGGACCAATGGATTCGGGAAGAATTAAAGGGTGGCTTGAGAAGGCTTGGCCACCACAACAGTAATTTTACTTTTTTATTAAGTCCATTAAAATTGATTCAACCTCTCCAAGCCATTTCCTGATGCTTTTGATGTCTGCGAGGCTCAACTCACCCTTCTTCGCTATCCTGTCGTGCTGTAAAACGAACATGCCCCTGCTCACCACCCTGCCGAACCTTCTTGGTGGTAGGTAAGCAACGACGGCCTTTTTCCCCTGCTTATACTCCTCACTGTTCGTCACCACCTCCATTCTCTCGCCGCAGTCGAAAATGCACAGCCAGAGACCATCCATCTCGGTTCTTGAAATAATCTCGCCGGCAAAGTATCTTATCGCCTCTCCAATCCTCTCAATCTCCCCCCTCTTCATCATTTCAGGCAGAAGGGAGAGGTATTCAAGCCAGTAATCTGCCAAGGCGGTGTTGTAGTCCTTGGAATCGGGGAGCATGCCCCTCAGGTTCCTTGCTGTATCAACCACTCTCAAAAAGCTCTCAAATTCCAGAAGCTCGTCAACGCCGAGGTAGCAGTATTTTACATTCTGAATTTCCGAGGAGACTGTTTTAAGGGCATCAATGAACTTCTTCCTCCCCTGCACCTGCAGCGACTGCGAAATTCTCAGCAACTCCTCAACTCCCTTCTCAGCCAGCAAAATTCTAAAGTCGTTTGCGGTATCCATTTTATCCCTCCACCATATCTTTAAGGGAATTGTAAACGTAATCTGGCTTCATTCCGTGCCTTTCTACCATCTTGTTTAGATTCTCCTTCGTCGTCACTCCAGTAAGAACAAGAACCGTTTCAGCTCCAATGGCCTTTCCTGCAGCGACGTCGACGTCTATCTGGTCGCCAATAACCGCAACATCCTCGACATCAAGACCGAGAATGTTTAGGGCTTCTCGCATTATCACTTCTGAGGGTTTTCCAACAACAACATCTGGCTCCCTTCCCGTCATCCAGTAAAGAGCGCCGATTATCATCCCCGTTCCGGGAATGGGTCCATCTTCCGCAGGAAAGATTCTATCGGGGTTGGTTGCGATGTATCTTATCCCCCTCAAGCACGCCCTAAGGGCTTTTGTCATCAGCTCAAAGTTTATTTTCCTGTTGGATCCAACAACCAGGTATTCTGCCTCCTCGTAATCTACAATTTCAAGACCTGCAAGTCTCAGTTCCTCCACAAGCCCCTCCTCGCCAGTTGTGAAGACTTTAGCTTTCGACTTTTCCCTTGCAATGAACCTCGCAGTGGCGTAGGTAGCAACGAGTATTTCATCCTCAGTCACATCAAGACCAAAACTTCTCATCCTTTCCAGTAGAATCCTTCTGCTCCTCGTGGAGTTGTTTGAAACAAAAATAATTTTCTTCCCAAGCTCTCTTAGCCTTTCAACCCCTTCCACGCCTTCAGGAATTGGAGTGACGCTTTTCCCGATAACTCCGTCTATGTCTATTATGTAACCTTTCTTGTCAGGAATCATTTTACATCAGTCCCAGTGTTCTGAGCTCTTCTGAAATCCTTTCAACAGCCTTTCTCGCATCTTCGGGGCTTTTTCCACCGGTAACAACCATCTTTCCCGAACCGAAAATCAGCACGACAACTCTCGGATTGTCGAGCCTGTATACAAGTCCCGGAAACTGCTCAGGCTCATACTCAATGTTTTCAAGGCCAAGGCCAATGGCAATGGCGTTCAGATTGAGGTCAACTCCGAGGTCGGCTGAGGCAACAATGTTCTGAACCTTCACCTCGGGCTCATCAATTACGGGAATGTCAATTTCCTTCAGCA
>DAINRD010000185.1:0-3384 GCA_036742095.1 Archaeoglobus sp.
TTCAAAATTCTTTACGAAGTTGTCCGGTACCTTTTAGGTAGAAAAGAAAACGTTTTAACCAAGGAAGACATTAAGGAATACCTCACCCTCGCATTAATCTCCATCGTTCTAATAGTAATCGCAGCGTGGATTGAGGCGAATGTGACTCTTAAAATAGCGAAGATTATGCAGAATTCAACAAAAGGTATATGAAGATTTAGAGAAATTTATAAACATGGACAGGGTGGTTGAGGCAAAGTATGAAAAAGGAGTTCTCAAGCCTCTTAAAAAATAGACTTGAAGGATGGTGAAATTGTGGAGATTGAAGTAAGGAAGAAAAAGAGAACCTCAAAAAGTCTGATAAACTTATAAACTTACTTGAAAAATACGTAGTAGAGACGGATACGGACTCTACAAAAATGCTTTTAGAGAAGAGGCGATGATAGTTCTGGATACATCCCTTTTCACAGATTATCTAATTCTTTTTGAGTTAATAGACACCGTAAAGCGAGAGAGGTTTTTAGTGAAATCTCTAAAAGCGATTTTGTAATTTACGAGCCATTTTTGTTTGAGCTTGAACCCGCCGGCATTCTCTGCAGAAGACTCAGTAAGAAGAAAACTGCTGAAGTTTTTAGAAAATATAAAAACCAAGATTGAGAACGTTAGTGAGGAAGATATTCACGGGATAGCCTTAAGCATCTCGATGGAAACACACTGCAGGGCTGTTGACTCATATTTTGTGGCAACTGCCAAATTTACTGACTCAATTCTAATAACGAACGATAAGGTGATGGCTAATAATGCCAAAAAATCCGAGTTGAAGCCTATTATCTGATTGAAGAGGTTATGAAGTGGCTGGCAGTGACAATCTGCTTGGCGATAGTTGGGAGGGCCATGATGCCGGGAGCGGGGATAGGAGATGCAACAGCCATCTATGCGTATTCGTGGTGTTTGCCATCCATGCGTAGATACAACTGCGTTTCATTTACGGGAAAAGCAATTTTGGTGAGTCAAAAAATTTTCACAAACAACAATATTATAAAAAACTAAATTTCCTTAAGCTTCTCCCTCAGCTTTCTCGCACAGTTTATGCTTACATCAAGAAGCTCATCGAAAAGCTTCTCGTCGAGCAGGTAACCACCGCTCTTCTGCATGGCTACAATGTTATCTTCTTTGTCAGTGGTAATTGTGAGAGTTGTATCGCCAACGCTCATTTCCTCCCTGCTTGGGTCAACCAGATACTTGTTCCCAATTACAAGCGAAGTCACGGAAACTGGAAGGTCCCTCACTGGCAGAATGAAATCTTCCCCAACTTCAAACCTCTCAGCAGGGACTTTTGTGTTCATCAACGCAGCAATGGCTCCAAGTGCCGAGGCGTCGAGGAGGTTACCGTCATCATCAATGGCATGGATGTCTACAAAGACTATCCATACCTTCTCTCCCTCCTCAATGACGAGTTTTGATAAATCAACCGCTTCGCTCTCTCTAATTCCTCTATCAACAACTCTTGCCAGCTCTATCGACCCTTCATCAGGTGGTCCCGGCTCGAAGGTCGGAGAAGCTAAAGGAACGAGCTCTGCGTTGACAATTATCACTCCTCTGTCGGGTGTGTCTGGGTAGGGCTCACCGGGTTGCATTTTAACCCCGACAACCACCTGAGTGTTGCCCAGCTTCACCAGCGCCGAGCCTTCAGCCTTCTCTATAATATTCGGAATAATCTCAACGCTTCTGAACTCGTCAAAAGCCCTTCCATCTATCCTTTCGTTGTCCCTCAGCTTTGACAGGACGTAGTCCCTCTTAATGTCCACGAGAATATCCTCAGGCATCTTCACCACCCTCTGCTATCTCATCTATCTCCTCTCCTGCCTCGATGTACCTCTTGAGAATTGCCTCTCTCTGCATCTCGTATATCTGCAAGGCCCCCTTCTTTGCAAGCTCCATTGCCTTTTTTATCTCCTCTCTGGTCATCCTTCCGTCCATCTGAAGAAGGGCTATGGATTCAATCTTACCGTTCCTTATCAGGAAGGCGAAGGGTATGTCGGCCTCACCAAAATTATCCTCCTCCTTCATGGGGTCGAGGACAAGCTGTCCGTCAGCCTTTCCTACGGCAACGGATGTAATCATTCCCTTCATGGGCACTCCTGCATCGACAAGGGCGACGCTTGCAGCATTTAAACAGGCAGTTCTGCTTCCAGCATCGGCCTGCAGCACCTCAACGAATATGTCGATGGCACTTCTCGGAAAAAGTTCCTTCATTATAACTGCCTCAAAAGCTTCTTTGCTGACCTTCGAAATTTCCACGCTCCTCCTGTCAGGTCCTGGCCTTTTCCTCTCCTCAACGCTGAAGGGCGCCATGTTGTACCTGTATCTTATTACTGCTTTGCTCGGGTCCTGAAGGTGTCTTGGGTGCACTTCCCTCGGACCAAAAACTGCCGCTATTACCTTGTTCTTTCCCATTTCAAGATAGCAGGAACCGTCAGCCCTTTTAAGAACGCTTGCTTCAATCTTAATTGGCCTCAACTCGTCAAACTTCCTGCCATCAAGCCTCAAACCATCCACAATCAACCTTTCTGGTTTTTCATTGAATTCCGACATCTGACTTCCTCCTCTTTATGAATTCCGCAATCCTGTCTGTTAAACCTTCCGTATGGGCTTCCTCCTCGATGAGATAAATCGCCTCCTCTGCGATGGAGACCTTCCTCCTGTCACCATTGACCCATATCAGCCCATTTTGCCCAACAACAATCTGAACGTCGAGCTCAGTTTTTAGCAGCTTTATCATGCTCCCCTTCTTTCCAATTACCCTTGGAACCCTTGCCGGATTTATTGCCACAATTCTCCCAAATCTTATTGCTCTGCAAATTCTGTCCTTCATTGTCAGGGTTACCTTCATTTTCGGGTCGATGTTGAGAACCTTTGCTATGATGGCGTCTCCAATATCAAGAACGTCGTTGGGCTTTTTGTTGGGTTTCATCTCTGGATTTTCTGCTGCTGGGAGAAAGGCCTGATACGGGGAATAGATGTCAACAACCCATCCATTCCCTGCTACCTCTCTCACCACCCCAATAACGACGTCACCAACTGAGGGAGTATACCTACCTTTAAGCGGGATTACTCTAACATGGGTTTCAGTTTGATCAAATAAACCGATAATTTTCGAGTAAACTTTTCCTCCCTCCACATACGTTCCATAACCCGCAGCCTTTGGGTTCGTGGAGAGAAGGTCTCCCGGAAGCACTATCTTCCTCATTATCCTATCCTCCTCAAAACTTTTGTTAAAGCCTCTCCTTTAGCCACCTTACCCAGCAGGTCCATAAGGTCTCCATACATCCCCGAAGGAATTCTAATTACGCATATCCAGCTTCCATCCCTCTGCCACTCCTCCCTTGTTACGTTTCCAAAGTT
>DAINRD010000186.1:0-213 GCA_036742095.1 Archaeoglobus sp.
TGGCTTTGTGGTTCGCTTTGCACTTGGGTGGTTTTGGATCAAGATCGAGAAAGTTTGCAGGGTCTCTGTTTCCGGTAGAAGAGCCAGAAACGGACATTAAACTCAACTATAAATTCATACCAGAAAAAAACAATTTAACTGAATACTATTCAAAAACGATAAAATCAATTCTTAAAAGGACTAAAGGATTTTTAGAGAGTAGGTTCAAGCAAG
>DAINRD010000186.1:481-1489 GCA_036742095.1 Archaeoglobus sp.
ACCGAATGTACGAAAAATTCAAAAGATATGAAGTAATTAAAAATGTTTCAGCGAGTAGTGAAAGGCGGCCTTACCTTGGGCTGCCAATTCAATTTTACAAAAAATTTAATGGAGAGTATATCAGATTCTCCATAGATCACTGGGATGCAAACCGTAGGGCTTCGGGACTATTTATGACGTTAAATAAAGTTAAAGACAGTCAGTATTACCCTGTGATTACTGTTTTCAAATATCGATTCCTCCCACAGTTTACTGGTCCAGTAAGATATTCTGGAGGAGTTTACAAGAGTCAAGATCGAAAGAAGCTCGCATCAGTTGAAGGTGCATTGTTCATTCTTGAAAAGGGAGAGAATCCAAACTTAGCTTACAGCAAATTCTTAGAAGATCTTGTCTTCAGCTTGAAATCAAACTTTACGGAGGTGTTTCCATGAGCAGATGGACAGAAAAAATCCAGGCTTTCCTGCATGACCCCCCAGACAAAGCACTTAAAATCTCCCAACATGAGGAAAGAGCAAGGAGAATCGTTGAATCTCTTGGGATTGCTTATTCAAGGGGGGCCGAAGACATTTTGGCTTCAGCAGTGCAAAGGGTTGTCTTCGACGGAAAAGCGGTCATCGATTTCTACGGGAAAAGCTGGGGCGAATACAGGTGGATAGATTACCCGCATCTCAAATTACCTATCTCCGCCGAGAAGGTGGAATACACCCATCTTAAAAAATTTGTTAGCACGTTGAAAAGAGATTTTGGTTACAGAGCATTGGATGAATTCATTGAAAACGTGTTGAAAGTCGAAGTTGAGGTGGCCAAGAACTTATTCGAGCACGGTTACCTAAAACTCTGGAACTTTTATCCAGAAGAACTGAAAAAAAGACTGGCCCAAATGCTGAGATCAAAGTATGGTAGGCTCGATGCGTATGCATTAGCGGAAGAACTCGTGAATCTGCCGGCAGAAACTCGTTTTCCCGATCACACAATCTGGGCTCACCTCGATCTGGCGGCTGCTATGAC
>DAINRD010000186.1:1578-3383 GCA_036742095.1 Archaeoglobus sp.
ATGCGGTGATTTACCCCCACATGCGTGGGCAGCCGATGTTTGTGGCAGAATTTCTCGGAGAGAACACAAATGGTCTCGAAATTGCCAATATACCGAATAAAGCCCTAGCAATACTTCCTGAAGCGGATTTCAGCCGTGTCGAGAGAGAAATTCAAAACGCCTTTAAGTCATCGCTGAGGGAAATATACGAATTCACTGCGGAGAAAGCAAAAAAAGAGCTGGGAATAAACTTCGATTGGGCTGAATACTTCCAATACCTGGAAAATTACTTCAATCTGACTATCGAAAAAGTTCCTCTGTATGTAAAATTCAGGAGTTATGACGAGATCATCGATTTCCTCGAAAGGATGGAAATCCACGACGAAAGGATAAAGTGGTTCGAGATGCTCAGGGCACTGTCGACGTATTCTCCGCAGCCTACTGAGCTGTATCCTTTGCTCTACGAAATACTGGAGAGTGCCACGAATCTGAAGGGAAACAAGTTTGAGAGAAGAGAGCAGAAATCTGGCTGGAAGTGTCGCCTTTGCGGGGAAAACTTGGCAATACTCGGCGATAAGCTGGGTTATGGAGAACTAATGAATCTCTGGGAAAACGAGCCACTCTGCCCGGTATGCCTGAGCAAAAGGTATTACAGAGAATACCTGAGCCACAAAAAAGTAAAAACTGTTGGATTCGAAACTACAACGGACATCTGCCTAAAAGCTTACGGGTGGATCGAAAGATTTAGGAATGAATTCTCAGAATTCTACGAGCTGCTGGCGTCCTGCGGGCTTGTAAAAAACGGAGAACCGTGCGATTCCGACATGTATTATGAGGAATACTGGCCCAAGTATTACGCGATACTTAAGCTCGATGGGGACGAGATGGGAAAACTTCTCAGCGGCAGAAAGGGTGAAAATGTTTCAGAATTCGTTCATGAAAGGTTGAAGGAAGAATTAAAGAAGATGCTGGAATCCTCGGAAGAGAAGAAGTTTAAGGACGTTAAGAGAATATTGAGCCCATCGCTTCACATCGCGGTGAGTCAGGCTTTGGTAAGGTTTTCCGTTAGTGTTGTTCCGGATGTGGTAAGAAAAAACGGGGGAGACCTCATCTACGCCGGAGGTGATGATGTCCTCGCCATACTTCCGATTGATACAGCAATGGTTTGTGCTGCAGAGATAGCTAAAAGGTTCAGTTCTGCAAAGCTATTCGCTCCATGGGTTGACGGCCACTCAGGGCTGACGATGAGCGGGGGATTGCTGATAGTCCACTACAAACATCCATTACGCGATGCCATTGAGAGGGTGGAGGAGCTGGAAAAATCTGCCAAGGACTCGGGCAGAAACGCGTTTGCGATTGGATACCTGGCGAGAAGTGGGAACTACAGAGAAGCAATCGTTGAGTGGTCGCTTATGGATGATTTTGATGCGCTCAAAGAAGTTGTGGGAAAATTGCCGAAAAGAATGCTTCACGAGGTACTGAGGGTAATCGATTCTCTACCGGAATATGCTGTTGACTCCTACCTGAAATACGAACTGAAGAGGCATTGTAAAGATATCGGAGTAGGAGAGCTGCTGAAACTGGCTGGGGGAATTAGGAGTAGCGATAATAAGTTCAAGTTGAAAGGCTTGTTCACGTTATTCTTAATCTTAAGGGAGGTGATCCCCAGTGCTTAGAATTATTATAGAGCCAAACGACGTTTTATTCTTCCGAGGATTGAAGCACTTCACTGCAGGAATGGATCACACAGCGAAATCCGAACTTCCCCTTCCGCAAACCATTGCCGGGGCTTTGAGAAGTAAGATCCTCGTGGAGCAGTATTTTTC
>DAINRD010000187.1:0-3382 GCA_036742095.1 Archaeoglobus sp.
ACATAGTAAGCACGATTCCCGTTGCAAACTTTCTCAGCCATTTTGGATTTGAAACTATTCACGGCAGCGTTGTCTGGGACAGAATCGTTCTCGACCCCAAACCCGGCCCCAGGAGCCTTGAAGAGCTTCATGGGGTAAAAATTGTCAACGAAACGGTTGCGATTGCCGATGAAAAAACGAGAACTGTGGATGGCGTAATTCCCAACATTGCAAGAGCCTCAAAGCATCTTGGCGAGGTTGTTGCGCTTGATTTGACCAAGGGTGCTGGAAAGCTCGCTGATGGGTTGAAAGATTTTGCTGAGAGGGAAAAAATTTCACTGATCGTGGGTGTCGATGCGGGAGGAGATGCCATCTCCATTGGCTTTGAGTCCGGGGTAAGGAGCCCTCTGGCAGACGCCATTTGCGTTGCTGCATTGAAGAAAGCTGGCGGCATCGTTGCGGTAACAGGTTTTGGCAGCGATGGTGAGCTCAGATTTGAGGAACTGCTTTTCAACATATCCCAGATAATGAAGAACGGGCACTTTCTCGGTTGTTCAGCAATGAGCAGAAAGGATTACGAGATGATGCAGAGTTTGGTGAAGGATGTGAAGACTGAGGCAAGCATGATTCCTCTTATGGCCTTTGAAGGTGAGATGGGGCTGAAAAGGTTAAGAAAAGGTAGAAGTGCTCTCATTACCCCACTTTCAACCCTCATATTCTACTTCAAAGCTGAAGGGGTGTACGAAATCAACCAGGCTGCCAAAATAGTTGAGGGGGCTGGCAGCTTTGAAGAGGCAAACTCCCTCCTGCACTTGGAGGGCATCCTGACGGAGTTTGATTTTGAGAGGGCCGTTGCTGGAAGGCTTTAGTCTTCGAGCAGTTCCGTTAAATCAATCTCCTCTTCCTCAAAACTCAGCTCCTCCTCCTCAAACTCGAATTCTTCTTCAATCTCCTCCTCTTCAGCCTCCTCCTCTCTCAGCTCACCATAGTCCTCAATCAGCCTCATTATTGCCTCTCTGACTGCCTTTCTGTACTCCTCAAGGTTGGTATTGTAAACTTCCATGGCCATCCTCGCCATCTCACTGTCACCCCTTTCCATTGCCCTAATTCTCTCAAGGGTGTGTATTGCGGTCTCGATTACCCAGTAGTCCCTCGACTCTGGATCAGAGACGCTGATTGTTTCGGGGCGAAGGGTGACCAGTTTTCCTCTCTCCCCCTCAAAAACCCTCACTTTTGCCGTGACAGCAACAAGGGTAAAGGGTTCAATTTCTTCAAGCGCTTCGAAGGCTTCGGGCTGATATCTCCCCACATAGCCAACAAAGGAGCCTGTCTGGTCGAGTATTCTTATCCTGTAAATGTTGCCCTCCTCTCCCCTCTCCTCCTTCTCAGTTAGAACGCCGATGACGAAAACCCTGTTGCACTTAAGCCCCAGGGGAGTGAGAACGTAAACAGGGCTCTTTTCGCTGCCATCCGTTATCGTGTGGGTTGAGCTCATCAATTCCTTTGCAAAAACCCTTCTTGCGACTTCCCTTCTGAGAAAAGCGGTCATCTTACCCCTCCAGCATAGCCTTTACTTTCTCAATCTCCTTTCTTATGTCAGGTCTGAACAATTCAACCTGATTTGCAAGGAGATACCTCGGCGTGGCTCTACCGACAACTTTCAAATACTTACCCAGAAGCTGTTTTTTAAGCTCAACAAGAACTGCTCCCCTGTCCAAAGTCTCCTCTGCAATTTTCTTGGCCTTCTTCAAATCTATTCCCGTGAGAGCTTTAACGCCCTCTTCGTTGATAATAACCTCGTATGTCCTCCTGCCATCATCTATGACTCCCTTTATCCTCAAATCGTCTTTTGGCGTTGTTTTTCCGTGTTCGGGGCACTTCCCCATCTTAATAACTCTATTGCACCCCTCCACGCCGCATCTCTGTATCAATCCGCTGTTCTGCTGAATTGCAACAAGTGCACCAACCACTTCAACCTCCTGACTTAGCTCCTCTACTGGCTTGAGCTGAATGTCCTCGTCTATCTCCTCTATTTCACTGATTTTTGTCACGTTAAGCCTTAAAACTCCGCCATAATCATCAACAACAACATTTCTGAAGATGTAGCACTTCCCTTCTTCAACGGGCTGTTTTTTGGCCTTAGTCCAGACCAAAAACCTGATGTATCCCGTTTCATCTCCCAACAGGCCAACCTGAGCAATGGAGGGTGATGGATTTTCCCAGAGATGGGCTACCTTTGCTTTAACAGTAATCCACTTGTTTGCCCATTTTTCCGGGTTATCTATCTCACCAATTTCAGTTATTTTCTCTCTCCTGAGAGTTGCAGGTGCACCATATTCCCTTATAATGTAATTTCTGATGGTTCTGATTGCTTCACCTTCAGGAACCCTGAATTCAATGAGGAGTTTTTTCAACTTCTCCTCAATCTCTTTCCTATCGACGCCATAATCTTTGTATTCTTCAAAAATCTGGTTTGCTATTTCCTTAACTTTATCCATCCAACCACCCGTTGAGTGTTAATCAAGCTTGTAAATAGCTTTTTCCGAAAAAGTAAAAGTCCCAGAGGTAGATTATTTGTCGTGGTGGAGGTTCTCGAAGCTGACGATAGAGGGATCAGGAGGTCTGTGGAGATTTTAAGAGAAGGAGGAGTCGTTGCCTTTCCCACGGAGACCGTTTACGGGCTTGGATGTGATGCAACAAATGAGAAAGCCATAAGGAGGGTTTATGAAGTGAAAAAGCGCCCTACCACAAAGCCCTTCATTGTTGGAATTTGGGACAGGAACTACGTCGAAAAAATTGCTGAGGTAAACGAATTGGCAAGGAGATTCATGGAGATGTTTTTTCCTGGTCCTCTCACGCTCGTGCTGAGAAGCAAAGGTGTACTACCGTCCATATTATCTCCAGACGGTAAAATCGCCGTGAGGATGCCATCTCATCCAATTCCTCTTACTCTCATGGAAAAGTTGGGAAAGCCCATAATAGTGCCCTCAGCTAACATCTCAGGAAGACCGAGTCCCATGAAATTCCAGCACGTCATTGACGAGTTTGGCAGCGAGATTGATGCTGTTATAAAGGGAAATTGCAGGGTGGGGATAGAATCGACTATTGTCGATGTAACTGTCGACCCTCCCGAAGTTCTGAGGTTGGGTGCCATTGGAGTTAGAGAACTGGAGAAGGTCACGGAAGTTAAGATTCGCAGATCAGCAGGAGGGTATGATATTTCATGCCCTGTTTACGTTTTTGTTGGTGGTGGAGCGAGGAGGGAGATGCTGAGGTTTGCGGAGGAAGCTAGAAGAAAAGGACTGAGGGTAGCAGTTTTGAGCAGAAAAGGTGGAGAAGGAGAGATAAGACTCGGTGAAACGGTTGAGGAGTACGCATCAAACCTTTTTGCGGCTATAAGAGA
>DAINRD010000188.1:0-1019 GCA_036742095.1 Archaeoglobus sp.
AGCACATCAGCAGGATGTACAGGGATGCGAGAATTCTTGAAATCTACGAGGGGACGAGGGAAATAGAATTGGAAATAATTGGAAGGTCCTTGCTGGGCAAAGTGCCTTCGAGGCTTGGGGTTGTTAGGAAGCACCCCTTGCAGTAACAATTTTTTATATTTTGAGATAAAGGTCGCAAGGTGATAGAATGGAGGAGGTATATATTGTTGACTTTCTGAGGTCTGCATTCTCGAGAAGCAGGCCAAAGGAGCCTGAAAAGGACGTTTTCAACAAAATCGACATGCCTGCAGTTGCTGCGATGCTGATCAAGGAGATGGTAAACAGGACTGGCATTGATCCAAAGGAGATCGGTGACGTCATCACAGGATGCACAATGCAGATGAAGGAGAACTGGCTTTACGGTGGAAAGGTCGTTCCGCTTCTCGCTGAGCTGCCCGTAGAGGTACCAGCACATGGCGTTGAGAGGGTTTGCAACTCCTCAACAACAGCAGTGCATCACGGAGCAATGGAAATTATGCTCGGCTACTCTGACATCGTCATTGCATGCGGCTTCGAGCACATGTCCCACCTCCCAATGCAGATGGACCTCAACCCGCACATCGGAGTCTCGCCCACCCTGATGTCAAGGCCTGATCTGATTCAGAAGTACGATTTAATGACGGCCATGAGCATGGGTCTCACTGCGGAGAAGCTCTTCGAGGTTGCAAAGGACGAGATGGGCTGGACGAAGAGAGATCTTGACGAGTGGGGTGTCAGGAGCCACCAGCTTGCAGCTCAGGCAGTCAAAGAGGGCTGGTTCCTCAACGGAGACGGCTACCCGATGAAGTGGAAAGGGGAGATTCTCCCCATTGAGGTGGAGCAGGCAGATGGCAGCAAGAAGGTCATTGACGTTGACCAGTCCATCCGCCCTGACACAACGCTGGAGCAGGTGGAGAAGCTGCCGCCAGCCTTCAAGCCGGGTGGTGTTATTACAGCAGGAAATTCCTCACCGCTCAACGCAGGAGCCACTGCTCTCATGC
>DAINRD010000188.1:1029-3364 GCA_036742095.1 Archaeoglobus sp.
TGATGAGCAAGAAAAAGATGAAGGAATACGGCCTTGAGCCAATGGCCAAAATAGTCTCACTGGGCTGGGCCTCAATCGATCCGAGCATAATGGGTGCGAGCCCCGTCCCGGCAAGCCTCAAGGCCCTTGAGAGGGCAGGACTTGAGGCAAAGGACATCGACTACTGGGAGATTAACGAGGCCTTCTCAGTCGTTCCGCTCTACGCAATAAAGAAGCTCGGACTCGACCCAGAGAGAGTGAACGTCAAGGGAGGAGCAATTGCCATAGGCCACCCGCTCGGAGCGAGCGGTGGAAGGGTTCTCGGCACTCTCGCAAGGATTCTCCTCGTTGAGGAGGCAAAGTACGGCTGTGCCACACTCTGTGGTGCAGGTGGACAGGGAGGAGCAACAATCATCCAGAACCCATACATTTAATTTTTTATTCTTTTATTCCTTTATTTCTGTATATTCTCCGTTTCTCCCCGTCGTGAGGGCAGAAATGGATTGAGACGTGTTTTATTTCCGGGTGCCTGTTCATCAGGGCCTCTGCAATTTCCACTGAAAGCTCGTCAGCCTCTTCGATCGTCATTTTGCCATCAACGGTGACGTGAAGGTCGAGATGCACTGAGTCTTCTCCAGTGTAAACCCCAACCATGTCGTGAACTCCCCTAACTCTATCTATCTCAAAACAAGCCTCTTCAACACTCTTGTAGAACTCCTCCGAGGGGGACATACCAATCAAAATCCTTGCATTATCCCTTACGAGCCTGTATGAGTTGTAAAAGATTATTGAAGCGATGAAGAGAGTGGCAATACCATCGAAAATGGCATAACCAATCCACACGAGGGCAACTCCAAGAATTGCCGCAACTGTTGACAGGGAGTCGTTCAAACTTTCCACAAGCAGAGTTCTGTTCAAGATACCTGTTCTACGGGCTGAAATAATTGCAGCGATAATTAGAAGAAAAAGAACAGTTGCTTCGGCCCCAATTGCTATCTCAGTGTTTCTATAGTCGAATCCCGGATTCAGAATCTTAAATATGCCTTCTCTGAAAAGCTCAAAAGATAAGAAGGTGATAAAACCCACTCCAACAACCAAGGAGGCAACATTTTTCGCCATTCCATGCCCGAAAGGATGAGTAAGGTCAGCATCCTTTCTTGCATATCTCTCTGAAGCAATTAGAATCAAAATCATGAGAATGTCCACGACCGAATGAAAGGCATCGGCAAGAATGGCTGTGAATCCTGAATAGTAGAAGGCTGAAAGCTTTATTCCAAAGGTCAGAACATAAATGAAGAGTATTTCCCTCATGCTACACCTTCTTTCTGAACTCAGAGGGAAGTTTTAGAATGCTTGCCAGTCCCACGAGGTTTTCCTTTGATATGCTTCCATCCGCCACTTCTTTCAGAACCTCCTTTGCGTTAAAGGCAATTCCCAATCCCGCTCTCTCTATCATTAACCTGTCGTTCGCACCATCTCCCACGGCCACAACGTTTTCAGGACTTACACCCTCTTTTCTCGCAATTTCCTCCACTATCCTCGCCTTCTCCTTAGCATCAATGATTCTCCCCTTTATTCTTCCAGTGAGTCTTCCGTTCTCTATTTCAAGCTCGTTGCCGAAGGCATAATCCAGACCCAGCTCTTCTTTCAGCCTATCGGTGAAATAGCTGAAACCTCCACTCACCACCGCCACTTTGTAGCCAGCCTCCTTCAAACTTCTTACAAGCTCTTTCGCACCCTCAGTAAGCCTTATTCTCGAATAAATCTTTTCCAGAACTTCAACGGGGAGCCCTTTAAGTAGCCTTACTCTTTCCTCAAGAGCTTCCTTGAAGCCAATCTCCCCCTTCATAGCCCTCTCGGTCAGCTCCGAAACCTCCCTGTCCACCCCAGCCTCCTTTGCCAGCTCATCTATGATTTCAGCATCGATTAGAGTTGAATCCATGTCAAAAACTATCAGCCTCTTTTCCCTCCTGAAAGTGGCGTAGGGCTGCATGACAATATCCAGTCCAAGCCCTTCAGCCTCCTTTCTGAGCCTTTTTCTTATTTCGTTGGGGTCCTTTTGCCCTAAATCCACTAAAAATTCGATGGAAATCAGATCTTCCCTCGCGGTCAGACTCGTTTTTTCAATATTAACCCCGAACTCCAGAAAAACGCCTGTAACATCCCTCACTATTCCAACCCTATCTTTTCCAAGGATTGTAACAACGTAAAGATTTTTTTCAACCTTCCCCTTCCTTTCGAAGGGTGTGAGGCTCACATTAACATTTAGACTCTTACCCGCCCTTACAAGAGAGTTTTTGACACAGTCCTCGTTCTCAACCTCGGCGACGATAAACATGACGAACATTCCCTGCAA
>DAINRD010000189.1:0-148 GCA_036742095.1 Archaeoglobus sp.
GGGCCTTTACACATCGGTCACATCAGAAACTCGATAATCGGAGACACACTGACCAGAATCCTGAGCAAGGCCGGGATTGACGTAAAAACACATTACTACGTTAACGACATGGGTAGACAGACAGCCATAACAGTTCTCGGCATAGAGA
>DAINRD010000189.1:158-3343 GCA_036742095.1 Archaeoglobus sp.
CGTCGAAACCGCTCTGAAAGGAATAAAGGAGACCCTCAAAACAATAAACGTTGAGCACGATGAATTTGTCTGGGAGAGCGAATTCATAAGGAATGGTTACGTTGATAGGGTCATAAAGCTCCTCGAAGATAAAAATCTTATTAAAAAAGATGGAGCATGGATAGTTGAGCTTGAAGATTTTGAGAAGGAAGTAGTTATCAGGAGAGAAAATGGGACAACCCTTTACATAACAAGAGACCTTGCCTATCACCTCTGGAAAAACGAGCATTACAGCAGGTTTATAAATGTTTTAGGGGCAGACCACAAGCTTTACGCCGCCCAGCTCTCAAAAATCCTTGAAATTATTGGTTTAAAGCCTCCAGAAATTGTCTTCTTTGAGTTTGTCTCCTTGCCCGAAGGCAGCATGAGCACGAGGAGGGGAAAGTTCATCTCTGCCGATGAGCTTATAAGCAAGGTTAGGGATGAGGCGTGGAAGATTCTCTCAGAGAGAGAGATGAACGAGGAGGAGAAAAGGAAAATTGCAGATGCAGTTGCTGTTGGGGCAATAAGGTTTGACTTCATCAAAATTGCCCCCGAGAAGCACATGACCTTTGACTGGAGCAAGGCTTTAGATTTCGAGAGGCAAACAGCGAGTTACATCCAGTACAGCCATGCAAGGGCGTGCAGCATACTCAGAAAAGCGGTTGAGGATGGTATGCCAGAGCTTGAGTTCAGCGGAGAGCTTTGCACCCCTATGGAAAGAAATCTCGTCATGCTTCTGTCCAAGCTTCCGTATGTCATCAGCAGAGTTGTTAAGGAATTGAGACCCAACATCTTTGCAGAATACCTCCTGAGCGTTGCAGGGGCTTTCAACGACTTCTACCGCGATCATCCAGTCCTCAAGGCTGAATCTGAAATCAGAATGCACAGACTGGCAATTGTTGACGCAACAAGGGTTGTTCTCAGGAATGGCCTTGAGCTGCTGGGAATAGAACCTCTCGAAAGGATGTAATTAGAAGTGAGAGTATCCTCTGAACTCCACCTCGATAATTTTTCCCCCAATTTCTGCAAAAACTCCCTCTCCCTCTTCAACCCTACCAATTCTTATTCCGTCTTCACTTTCCTTGCCCGTAAAAAGAAGTTCGAAATCCCCACCGCCATAGAGGAAGAGCTCAAGTGCATTCTCAGCATTGCCAAGGTGAGAGAGCTGCACGTTGTCAAGAACAATCTTCACACCACTGGCTCTGCTGAGCTGGTGGAGTGAAATGGCTAAGCTGTCGCTGACATCGGTCATTGAGGTAGCGTACTTTGCAATCCTCATCCCCTCTTCAATTCTTGCTTCGGGAGTGTAGAGCTTCTCAGCGTATGGCAGCTCCTCCCTTACCGCCCCCTTTTCAAGCATCTCAAGACATAGTTGCGCTTTCCCTGGCAAATCTGTGATGTAAACTCCATCTCCAACCTTTGCTCCTTTTCTGGTCAGGTGCCTTTTTGCCTCCCCAACAGCAAAGCCTGCGATGGTTGTTACCTCAGAAAAATCAATATCTCCTCCAACCACCTTTACCCCATACCTTTCTGCCGCTCTCTTCATCCCTTTAAGAATATCCTCGAAGAGTTCGGGTGACCTGAGGGAGACAGAGCTTAAAAAATAGAGAGGCTTTGCTCCACATGCTGCAATGTCTGAAAGGGTGACGGAAACTGCCATCCAGCCCATTTCCTCAGGAAGCATGAAAGGTGGAAAGTCGCTTATCTCGTTTACAGTATCACAGGTGAGCACAACAAGTCTGTTCCCGATTTTAACGTAAGCAGCATCGTGCTTTGTGGCAGGAGTTAGAATGTCCTCATCTCCAAAAAAGGTCTCAACGATTTTTAGCAAATCGAACTCTCTCATACTCACACAGCACACGGCTCGTTACATAAAGACTTGTGTAGCTTTCTTCACCAAGGCTGATTTCCTGAAAATCACCGAGCATTCTGAGAGTCTCCTCAAAAAAATCACCGTGCGGGAAAGCTCCAATGCAAATCGCAACGTCTTCAGCAAGCACCTCTCCAAACCCTTTTTTCTCTCCTCTCTCCCTCAAAAGAACTGCCCTCCTTTCACCAACAACATCACTAAGTTTCGCATCCAGAATCTCCAGCAGAATCTTTCCATCAGCCTCAATAACCCTCTCATCAAAAAGCTTCTCCATCAGCCCCACGAAGCGGTTGTAGTTTCTCGGCAGCCTCGTTTCCCGGTTTACGTAAATTATTTCCCCATTTATGGTGTGAACGTAAATTTCAAAGTCTTTCAGCGGTGAGTCGAGGAGAAGGAGCAGGCACTGGTGTATGATGTCTGGCCTCCCCCTTTTTTCCCTGAACTCAAGACCTCTCATGGCAAAGTGGTGTTTTGAATCATCAAGCAAGATCTTTTCGGGTTTCTTGCCCCTTCTTATTGCGTCAGACTTTACAGCAGGGTGCCTCTGAATTTCTCGGGGAATCGTTTCGAGTGAGGCCTCAAGGAAGATAAATGCACTTCCCACACAGGAAATGGCGCGGAAAAGTTTAAGTTCTTTTCTATTAATATTCTGCTGTGAATAAACTCCTGGTGAGGGCTTCGGAGATTGCCAGTCGGCTTTTAAGGCAAAGAGAGGTCATGGTCGTCACTCACATTGATGCGGATGGCATCACTGCTGGAACAATCGCCCACGTTTCTTTGCTTCGTGCTGGCATAGAGAGCACGATTAAATTTGTAAAGCAGCTTGACGAGTTGGAGATTGAAAAAATAAAAGATGAGAACGTCTTTGTTTGGTTTACAGATATTGGGAGTGGTGTTATTGACTCTCTTGATGGTCTGGAATTTGCAATCACCGATCACCACGTTCCAAAGGCTCAGCATCCTCTTCAGCTAAACCCCCACGATTTTGGTTATGATGGAACTTACGAGCTTAGCGGAGCCACAACAACCTACCTTGTTGCAAAATACCTGAGAAATGGCAGCACACTCTTTGATTATGAAAGAGATAACTCAGACTTACTCCCACTCTCCATTGTCGGGGCCGTTGGGGACTTGCAGGACTCGAGGTGGGGCAGACTTCAGGGGCTCAACAGGGAAATCTTAGTTGAAGGGGTTAAGAGAAGACTCATCGAGGTAACCAAGGACCTCAGGTTTTTTGGGAAACAAACGAGACCCGTTGCAAAGATGCTGGAGTACAATTCCGACCCCTTTATTC
>DAINRD010000190.1:0-3337 GCA_036742095.1 Archaeoglobus sp.
AATTCGTGCTCCATTTCAACCCTTACAACTCCCTTTGGGGAGCGATAGGTGAAGTTATACTCAGCCTCCTCATCCAGGCTAATTCCCCCGACACTGAGCGACTTCTTTTCGGACAGTTTCTCCCATCCTAAGGGATTTAAATGAAAAATCTTAAATATCTGGTAGCAAAATCACCTTATGACTGACCAGTCAGTCAGGATAATAGAGGCTGCCCTAAGGCTTTACATGAAAAAGCCGCCGCACCAAGTGAGCGTTGAGGAGATAGCGAGAGAGGCAAAAGTTTCGAAAAGCCTCATCTTCTACCACTTCGAAAACAAGCAGAGGCTACTTGAGGAGGCTGTGATGTACGCCTTCAAAAAGATGCTTGAGGAGTTCAACCCCAGGAGTGTTGAGGAGTTCATTGATTACGGTCTTAACTTCATAGCTCAGAGAAGGGAGTTTATAGAGTTCATGACGTATGCCCTGAGTCAGGTTAAGGTGGAGAGGTTTGAAAGCCTCTTTGATGAGGTTCTTGAGAAATTGGCTTCACTTTTTGAGGATTATCCCCACCCAAGGGAGACGGCAATTGCCTTAATGGCCATGCTCGACGGCCTGGCCCTCTACTCTCTCTACTTCGACCTTGGAGATTTGGAGAAATACAGGGAGATAGCGCTGAGTTTCGCCAAATGCGGGAGGTTGAGAGTATGAAGATCTGGTTAGCTTTCCTGGTTTTTATGGCTTTAGCAGTTCAGGCAACTGCCCAGCCAGTGATAACGCTCAATCACCACACAATTCCTGAAATCCCATCTGTGGGATACTTCATATTCTTCCCGCAGACAGGTCTCCGAGATTCATAAAGACTGAGGAAGTTTTCTCTCCGCTGTCGGGGTCTATGAGGTGAAGCCCATCTTCCCTTTCTGTGACGAAAAGATTCAGTGCTCTCGCGCTGTCACCAGCATTGGAGATGTCTATTGAGATTCTTCAGCTCAGATAAAGGCCTACGCAGAGAAGTCCGGATTGTATGTGGTAAAGGCAAGCCTGAGCTACAGGAACGAGAGCGGAAGCGAGTTTGGTATAGAGGGTGTTTTTGGAGTTGCTGTTTACGAGCAACCCTTCATTTACACAGGAAGCACGATCGAAATTCAGCCGGACGAGAGCAGAGAAGCGAAGATTATGCTGAGGAACTTAGGGGGCGATGTTGAGAGTGCAGTGGTCAGCCTCAGGTCGGAGTTCATAACTTCAAACACTGCTCTGGTCGAATCTTGGAGCAGAGGGGAGTCTAAGGAAGTGGTTCTGAGGCTGAAGGCGGATTCCGATGCTGTAGCGGGAATTTATGAGGCAAAGTTCGTTGTTGATTACAGGAACGAGTTTGGTGAGAGAGGAGTTGCTGAAGTTCCTGTTTTGGTAAAAATCGTGTCAGAGCCTGAGGTAACCCTTGAAGTTTCAACCTTTCCGGAGAAGGTTTACGCTGACTCAGACTTCAGCCTTAAAGTGGCAGTTACCGCAAAGAACTCAAAGCTTTCAGGATTAACGGCATCAATTGAGGCAGAGGGGTTTGAGGGGGAGAAGGAGAAGTATGTTGGAACGCTTGATGCTGGAGAAAAGGCTGTGATTAACTTCTCACTAAAATCCCCAAGGAAGAGCGGGGAGTATGAGGTTAAGTTTGTTTTGAGGGCTGAAAGCTTTACCAAGAACTTCACCATACCACTTTACATCTCGGACTACGGGAGAATCTCCATAGACCTCGCGGGGGTTTACACTTCCCCGCAGAGGGTGGTTGAAGGAGAAAGCTTCAAGCTCTCCATTCAGGTGGAGAACAGCGGAGAGCAGGACGCCAAGGCTGTTACGATAAATTTGGTACTTTCAGATGGGCTTGAAGGCAGGAAGAGCTACTTCATAGGCTCTCTCAGCAGCGGTGATTCTGCAACCGCAACCTTCGAAATGAGGGCTTTGAAGGCAGGAAGCCAGAAGATTGTGGCAGAAATAACCTACATGGACAAAACCTTTGAAAAGCATAAAGCTGAGAGGGAGTTTGAGGTCTACGTTTTCTCTGCTGACCGCTCTGGGGTAATTGCCGGACTGATTGCTTTCATTGCAGTTGTAGCTGCAATCGCATGGCTCAGAATGAGGAGGAAGGCCTGAATGCTGAGGCTTGAGAACGTCTGGAAGGTTTATCAGATGGGAAAGGTCGAGGTTAGCGCTCTCAGGGGAATAAATCTCGAAATCGAGCGGGGGGAGTTCATGGTCGTTCTGGGCCCCTCAGGTTGCGGTAAGACGACCATGCTGAACATAATTGGGGGAATTGACAGGCCAACAAGGGGAAGGGTGATTTTTGATGGCATAGATATTACGAGTTACGACGAAAAGGAGCTCACCGTGCACAGGAGAAAAAACGTTGGCTTCATTTTTCAGTTTTTCAACCTCATTCCAACCTTAACGGCAAGGGAAAACGTGGAGATTGCAGCAGACTTGGTTGAGAGTCCGAGGGATGTAGATGAAGTTTTGAGGATGGTCGGGCTTGCTGACAGAGCGGAGCACTTTCCGGCAGAGCTGAGCGGGGGCGAGCAGCAGAGAGTGGCCATTGCAAGGGCTCTGGTGAAAAATCCTCCAATCATTCTTGCAGACGAGCCCACTGGAAGCCTTGATTTTGAGACAGGAAAGGCTGTGCTGAAAGTTATGAGGGATATAAACAGGAGGGAGAGGATAACTTTTGTTCTCGTCACACACAACTCCGCCATTGCGGCCATTGCCGACAGGGTGGTTTACCTGAGAGATGGAAGAGTTGAGAGGGTGGAGAAAAATCCCCATCCGGCTGATCCCGATGAAATCCAGTGGTAGCATTTTGAGGAAAAAGCTCCTCAGGGACATTAAGGAGCAGAAGGGGCTTTTTGCAGCCACCACCTTCATCCTCTTTCTCGGCGTTACAATTTTCTGCGCCTTCTACCTTTCATACCTGAACCTCAACGACACCTACGAGAGCTTTTATGAAAGCAGCAGCTTCGAGGACATCTCCGTTAAGGCAGTAGAGATAACGGAGGAGGAAATTGAGAAGGTGAAAAAACTGGAGGGTGTTTTAGAGGTTCAGCCGAGGATTTCTGTTTCGGGAAAGGTCAAGGTTGGAGGCAAAGAAGTTGCAGCCCTCGTAATCTCCCTTCCGGAAAAAGAGACAATCAACCGCCTCTACATTGCTGAGGGGGAGAGAGGATTTGCGGTTATAAAGAAATTTGCGGACTACTACGGCATAGAGGTTAACACTCCCTTGGAGGTGAGCTTTTCAGGTTTTGAATACAAAAAGCCCTTGGAAGCTCTTGTTTACTCTCCTGAGTTCATCCTGATTTATGAGGAGGGGGAGGAAACC
>DAINRD010000191.1:0-3337 GCA_036742095.1 Archaeoglobus sp.
GATGCCAGCAACTCTATCATGCTATCCACCCCGCTGCTACCGCTACTACTACAATAAGCATCACAAAGCCAACCACAATCTGCAGATACCTCTCAAGCCTGCCGTTCTGGATGAATCTGATTCCCTGAGAATACACCTCGAACATTCCGGGGATTGCCTGATGGCACGTGAAGTCTATCAGCATGTTGCCGTAATCGACCACCTTAGCAATCGCCCAGCCAATCTTCGGGACGATGTAGTCGTTTAGGAACATCACGTACATTCTGTCGCTGAGGAACTGACCAACCGGTGACTTGAACTCTGGTTTGGAGAATCCAATGGCATAGGCAACGAGAACAATGATACCAACAGCAAAGGAGGAAGTCAGCAGACCCTCATGGAAGAACTCCGGGAATGGTTCTTCATGGGAGGTGAAAATCACCGCAAGAATTACCAGAAGCATTGAAACCATTATAAGATAAGCTGTGCTCATTATCCCTCCCCCGTGCAGATGGAGATGCACCTTTCTCCCCTTGAAGAAGTTCATGCTCAGGAACTTACCGAGGAATCCTGAGTAGATTGCTGAAATCGTCACGAGCAGGGCAAGAGGAATCATGCCGAACTCGTGCTCAAGGTGGTGCATGACTCCATCCATTCCAGACTTAACCCAGTAGGCTGTGAAGGGTGGAATTCCTGAGAGGAAGATTGTAGCCACAACCGTCGCAACGAAAGCCCACTTGAGCTTTCTCGCCACCTCAAGGTCTCCACAGAGGAATCTGTCGTGGGTCTCGTGAATCAGATGTCCCGCCACAAGGAAGAGAGTCGCCTTGGCAAAGGCGTGCGTGATTAGGTACCAGAAGGCCACGAGCAAAGCAAACTTCCCGACCCAGTAGCTTGCAGCTGCTGAAGCGAACATCAGACCAAGGCTGGACATGGTCGAGGCAGCAAGCAATACCTTCCTTTCCTGCGTGCTCGTCGCTACAAGAGCAGCGTAGAGGGACGAAATCAGGCCAAGGAAGAGAACAAGAATGTAAACATACTCGTAGCCCTCAAGGTGAAGTTCCCATGGCTGGATGTACCAGCTGAGCCTCATGAAGAGGTATGTTCCCGCAGCGACCATTGTGGCTGAGTGAAGCAAAGCGCTCACAGTTGTTGGGCCTGTCATGGCAGTCATCAACCACTCGCTGAATGGTAGCTGCGCTGATTTGGTGAAGGGGCCCATCAGGAAAGCCACCATGAGAATTACAATACCTGCAACCCCTATCTCCTCCTCCAATCCTGCCCACGGAATCTCGCTTATGTTAAGAGTGCCCGTTAAAGCGAACAGAGCACCGAGAGCAAAAAACATCGGCATGTCTCCAATCCTTATCGTTGAAATGGCTCTCCAACCTCCAGTGCTGGGTGACCAGAACATGTTGAGGCCAGCAACCTTTCTCTTCAGAATTCCGACGTAGCTGAGCTCGTCATCATCCCTGAACCAGTGTCCAATTAAACCCCACGAGGCAATTCCAAGACCTTCCCAGCCTATGAGGAGCATCAGGAGGTTGTCGCTGTAAACGACAAGTAGCATCGAAGCGGTGAAGAGGTTGAAGAAGAACCAGTACCAGCCGAGCCTGTAGTCGTCCCTCATGTACTCAAGGCCGTAAACGCCAATCAGGAAGGCAATTAAAGCAGTCAGAGCACCCATCAGCTTGCTGAGGTAGTCGAAAATGAACACGAAGTTTATGTTGAAATCGGGAAGCCAGTAAATGGTGTACTTGATCGGCTCAGCTTCGGGAGAGAGTTCTCCAACGTTGAACAGGATGTAGAGGGCAACGCAGAGTGATACGAACAACCCCATCACGGAGAGAACTGGAAGCTTTCTGGCCCACTCAGGGCGTGGATCCATTCCCCAAGCTATTGCGATTGGGAAGCTCGCTATGATGGGTGTGAAGAAAAGCAGTGCGAGAAGTTCGGCCATCATGGGAAGCTCAACAACTTCGCTCATGGCATAACACCTCCAATTCCGAGGGCCACCTTAAGACTACCGAGCAGTGCGGTAGCGAGCGGAGGGAGGATGAAGGCAACACTGAAGAATGCAATGACGTAGAGCGGGAAGTCAAGCAGCCTGCTGAACTTTGGCTTTTCGTAACCTGCAGGCTTTCCGTAGTATATTATTTTCATGGTGTAGAAGCTGTAAAGGCCCGATATTATGAAAACAACAACTACTGCCAGAATTACAGCCAAGTTAAAGCCGTAAATCTGGGTTAAGCCTGCCAGGATGTAGAATTCACCGAACATCCCTATGGTCAGAATACCGCTTAGGGTCATGAAGCCAATCAGGGCTGCATTAGCAATTGTTGGAACGTATTCGTGCATTCCACTCATCTTGGTAACATCCCTGAGGCCGTGGAATGTCGCAATTATTGCTCCAGCAGTCATAAACAAAATGGACTTTCCGAAGGCGTGGCTGATGTACTGTATAACTACACCTATCAGTCCATAGCTGCCGAGGCAAATTGCAATCAAAACGTAGCCCATCTGCGAGACAGTTGAGTAGGCAAGCAGCCTCTTGTAATCCTTCTGCTTAAAGACTGAGAAGCCCGCATAGATACTCGAAATTATTGCGTAGGCAATTATTACGTCTCTGTAGGTGTCAATGAAGGACGAGTCGAGCATGTAAACTCTCAGCAAAACGTAACCGGCAAGACCGACAGTTAGGGGACTTAGCAAAGCGCTGACTGGTGTTGGAGCTTCAGCGTGTGCCCAGGGCAGCCATATATGCGGGCCCAACCCCGGGAGCTTTACAACCATCCCGAGGAAAATCAGAAGCCACGCTGTAAAGCCCACAGCAGTGATGCCGTGCAGTGCGGCGGTTTGATTTTCAAACCCTACAATGAGAATTCCCAGAAGTGCCAGAACTCCAGCAATATGCGTCCAGACGAAGTACAGAATGGCAACCCACTGTCTGTTTCCGTAGCCATACATGTAAATCAGCAGGAAAGATGCGAGCAAGGAAATTTCCAGGAAAATGTAAAGCAGAATGAGGTTTCCAGCATAAACCAGCCACAGCATCGAAACGGCATAAAGATTGTACAGGAACCAGTACTTCCTGAATTCCCATTCGACACTCTTCACCTCCCCAACGTGCAGCATCTCATCAAACCTGTGGTGCATGTAAGGGAGTGAGTAGAAGGCAACCATCGCAGAAACGAGGCAAATTGTAAAACCAAAGGCGTTGCTTATTGGGTCTGCGAGAAGGTAGAACTCTCCGATGGGAGCGGGGAGATTGAGGAAGGGAAGTTCGTAGGTTTTTCCCTGGAGAAGCAGACCAAGCGTAACAAACATTGGGAAAAGGAAGGAAAGAGCGGAAACCCAA
>DAINRD010000192.1:0-3336 GCA_036742095.1 Archaeoglobus sp.
GAAAAAGAGAAGAAGGCTTTGAAGGCAGCTTTGGAGGAAGTAAAAGAAAAAGGAACCGCAAATTTAACAGGATACGTTAAAGGCGAAATAGTAAGAGAGGTGTGGAGAAATGCGATGGACAGCAGCAAATTGAAGAGGCTTTGCTACCTCAACCTTCTCGTTTTAATCGCCGCAGATTACAGCTCAGCAGCTTTGAACAGAGGAGGCAACAAAACACCCTTCGGAAGAGTGGTGGAGGAGTTCAGCGAGTTCTATTTAAAGTAGATTTTTTAACCTTTTACTTAAAATTTAGCCTATGCTCCACCTCGTCGTTTACGACATAAGCGACGATGGCAGTAGATCGAGACTGGCAAAGCTCCTCGAAAAGTTTGGATTACAGAGAGTGCAGTATTCAGCCTTCCGTGGAGAGATGGATCCAAACGACCGAGAGGTTCTGGCGAGGCAGGTGGGAAAATTCGTGAAGGACGAGAGGGACTGCATCTTCATCATCCCGCTTTGCCAGCGCTGCTCCTCCACCGCAATTGTGATCAGCAACACGGGAGTTGAGCTTGTAAAGGAGAAGGGAGTGGAGTTCGTTTAACGGCCCCATAGAAGCGTGGAGTTTGTTTAATGGCCCACAACTTCCAAGCAGCTAAACGCAGAACCTCCTAACCTCGCAGTAACCGCACTTTTTCGATTTGGACGTTATGGGATACTTTTCTTCCTCGATCAGCCTCTCGATTTCCTTGATTATCCTCAAAAGTGCTTTCCTGTCATCTGTGGATATACTGACCTCCACGAACTTCCCCTGATTGAGAAGAAAAAGGAGCCCCTTTCTCACCTTTACTGCGTAGTTCTCCTCAACAAGGAGGGCGTAGGCAGTTAGCTGCATCTTCCACGCGTAGGTGATGGACTGAAATCTCGTCAGCTTCACGTCAACTGGATAGGCCTCTCCATCAACAATCACAAGAGCGTCGAGAACGCCCTTTAACCCGTATCTTTCGCTTTCAAGATAAACCGACGTTAAAAGGTCTCCTTTCAACTTTCTGGCAAAGCTCCTCAGCTTTTTCCTTGCCTCTTCCTGCGCAGCTTTACCCTCCTCCATTTTCGGCTTAGAAATCCTTATCCCTGCTATTTTTAAAAAATAAAGCTTCCTCGGGCAGTACAGATACTGGACTATGTCGCTAACATCCATTTTACCACTTCTGAACAAATCCCTCATACCTCCTCTCTCCTCTGAGAAAAGCAACAACGTCTCTGGCGTGCAGGAGGATAATGGAGGAGTATGCAAGGTTTCTACCCCTGTATTGCGTTTTTGAGTCCAATCTTTCAAGCAGACTTGCCAATAAAAGTCTCCTCGCATTATCGCTCAACTGGCAGACCATATTTCTCTCCTCACAGTCTTCGGACTTAATCTGTTTGTAAGAAATCAGCCTCAACACAACTCTGTCAACAACTTGCTGCCTGAAGTTTTCCATGAGGTCTATGGCGAGTGAGCTTCTTCCCGAGACGTCCACATGCAGAAAGCCTGCGTAAGGATCAAGACCTACAAGCTCAACAGCTTTTACACATTCGGCAAGCAGTATGGAATATCCATAGTTCAGCATAGCGTTCACGATATCTCTGGCGTATCTCGGACTACCAATTTCAATCCCTCTCCTTCCGTTAAACCGATACTCCTCCGGGATAACGAGAGATAGGGCATCCCAGTATTGCTTCGAAGCTTTTCCCTCGATTCCAAGCAATCTTTCCCTCACATCATCAATCCTCTCGGCCTCCAAGCCGTCAAGTTCGTTGAGGCAATCATCTATTTCCCTCTTAGCCTCCAGGAGAGATTCAGCCATTTCCGGATTCGAACCTTTTCTGGCTTTGGCAAGATTTGTAAGAATGGCCATTTGGTTGGCCATCTTTGCTCTGACGAACTCCTTCGCCAGATGAACTCCTCTTCTATCGTTGTATGCAAGATACTGCTCCCTCCTCGTTTTTGCTGTGCCAATCAGAGGATGGCTCAGCCTTCCCAGAATACTGCCATTGAAATCGAGAAAAACCACATCAACTCGGTTTCTGAGCAAAAGCTTGATAGCATCGCTGCTTATTGCAGCTTTCCCAATAATCAGAACCTGCTTCAGGTCCTCAGGCCTGACCTTCCTCAATGCCTTGCCTTTCTCCTTTACAGCAATAAGGCCGTTTTCAATTCCAAGATACTTTCCAAAGCCGTCGACAACGAGCCTCATAGGCAGAAGGCATTAAACAGGCAGTGACTGCTGCAGCTCTTTGCAATTCCTGGATCAGCCTCGTTAAAAACGATTTCAGCCTTTCTGTCCCTCTCTTCAATCCACCAGCTTCTCAGATTTGCGTCGATGTAATGGATGTCCTTGCTGACTCTCATCCTCTCGCCGTTGAATGTGATGGAGACTATACAGCCCACATCAACAGGAATCTCGTGAATGCTTTCGAGAACAAGAGCGTAGCCGGTAGTGTAGAGCCTCATTTCTTCGCTGAGCTCTCCAACTTTCAAATCGAAAACGATGTTTCTGAGATAGTCGTAGCAGTCAACTGATATCAGCCCGCTGCAACCGAGAAGAGAGCCATCCATTCTGTGCTCAACGAGGAAAGGCAGGGAAGTGAGGAGAACATCCTCCTCGGTTGCGTAGGGTTGTTCAGACCTGACCTTGAGGTAGGATGATTGGCACAGGGACATGGTGTATTCCCACGCGGCTTTAACAGCAACATTAAGCATCTCTTTATCGTATTTTGGAGGCTCTGCAGAGAAATTCCTGTTCTTCGCATCTCTTATAGCTTTTGCAACAGCTTCGTGAATGGCTTTACCGAGAGTAACAGGAAAGCTCTCCTCTCCCCTCACCTTCTCAACCATTGTGAGGTAAACATCCCTTGATGTTGGGCAGTATCTGCTGCAAATGAGGTACATGGGGAGCTTAACATTGTAGTAGGGCTTGAGCGGTGGGATATGCCAGTTCCACCCCCTGAGCTCTTCAGGAACGGGATTCTGTCTGATTCTTGGCCTGAGTTCAAGGGTGAGAAACTTATTCTCCAGCTCGTTGAGGAAGTAAACCATGAATTAATTAGGCACAGTAATACTTATAGTTTTCCACACGATACAAAGGAAATGATGCCGGAATAGTTTAAGATTTAAACTAATTATTTTTTGATTGCCAAGAAAGTCTAAACTGAAAGGAGAGATTTAGCGAGGTTTGAAGGTTAATGGAAAGTTTTGGGTTATTAAAAATTGTGGGTTAGTTTTAAGAATTAGCTGTTAGGTTAACAAAGCCACCAAATCCTGCAGATTGCTCCGGCATCCCTTTATAAATACAGTGCTAGTTTTGAGGGATGCTGGAG
>DAINRD010000193.1:0-3279 GCA_036742095.1 Archaeoglobus sp.
CCCGAAATCTGGCCGTGGGAAGCGAAGGATGCGGGAGCAAGGATTGTGGGGACTGGTAGAAGCGACTTCCCCAACCAGGTAAACAACTCCCTCGTCTTTCCGGGAGTTTTCAGGGGTGCTTTGACTGTAAGAGCGAGGAAGATAACGGATGAGATGTGCCTTGCAGCTGCCAACGCCCTTGCGGAGTTTGCAGAAAGGAATGGGCTGAGAGAGGACTACATAGTTCCAAAAATGACCGAAAAGGAAGTCTTTCCGGAAGTTGCCACTGCGGTGGGAGTTAAAGCCGTTGAGCTTGGGGTTGCAAGGCTGAAGCTCAGGGAGGAGGAAATTTACGAGATAGCAGAGCTGATGATTTCTGCAACGCAGAGGAAGATAAAGAAGCTCTACGAGCTGGGCTTCATAAAGGAGCCTCCTGCCTAATTTTTCATTCAAACGTCAGGCTATAACTGAAAATCAAAAAAAGGAAAAGTTTACTTCAGCTTTGGAATAATCTCCTTTCCAATGAGCTGGATGGACTTCTTCTTGTCTGGACCAATTGGTGAACCCGCAACAACCTGCGTAACACCAGCCTTGGAAAGCTCGCTTATTCTCTCGATAACGTCATCAGGAGTTCCGCTAACTGAGAAGATGTCAATCATCTCATCCGTAACGCTCTTGGCCACTCCTCCCCAGTCTCCCTTGGTGAAGGCGTTGTTCAATGCTTCCCTTACGGCGTTTACAGCATCCTCTGACAAACCGTGTCTCTCAAGCACTGTCGGCGGGCTTCCAGCGACGATGAACGCCACAACGATTCTTGCGGCATTCCTCGCCTTGTCCCTGTCTTTGTCAACGCTCATTGAGGCATATGCAACCGTATCAAAGGTATCCCTGCTCTTGCCCGCATTTGCAAGACCAGTGTCAATGGCTTCCTTAGCAATTTCGAAGTCCTTCGGGTGAGATGCGTTTATCAGCACACCATCTCCGAGCTCTGCCGCAAGCTCCAGCATTTTCGGCCCCTGAGCACCGATGTAAATCGGAATGCTTCCCGGCTTGAACCCCAGCTTTGCCCCGTTGAACTTGAAAATCTCTCCATCGTACTTAACACCCTTACCATCGATGAGCTGCCTGATGATTTCAACAGCCTCTTTCATCCTTTTCAGCGGCTTCTCCCAGCTTATTCCGATTCTCTCGAAGGTAACCTTGTCTCCAGCTCCAATGCCCAGAACAGCCCTTCCACCGCTGATTTCGTTTATCGTTCCAATTGCTGAAGCAGTTAAAGCGGGGCTTATGTGGTAGGGGTTTGTCACTCCTGGCCCAAGCTTGATGGTTCTCGTCTTCAAAGCCAGAATGGTCAGCATCGAATAGACGTTTCTGTTGTTGTAGTGGTCCGTAATCCACGTGTAGTCAAAACCGCTGTCCTCGGCCAGCTTCACGTAGTACTCAAGCTCGTAGTACTTCATATCTGGCACAAACTCAATACCAAACTTCATAATATCACCAATCGGGGGAAAGCAGGAAAGCAAATAATCTTTTCGATTTATTTTTCCCTAAGTGAAACTACTCAACCTCCAATAACTCTTTTTATAACTCCTGCAACGACACTGATGTTTTTCCTCCGGATTTCTCTGAGAATGAACTTCGGCCTGAAGTAGAATTTCAGGTAGCATTTTCTGAGAAAAGAAGAGATTTCTGATGGAGAAAGATAAAAATTTTTGATTACAGGCTTTCCCGCAGTATAATGTTCGTAGTCATCCGTGAGTATTAGCCCTTTATCCCTCAACTCGTCGTATATCTCGGTTCCCGGATAGGGAGTGAGGATCGAAAACTGCGCATAATCGGGGTCAAGCTTTAAAGCCAGCCTTAAAGTTTCCTCCATCTCCTCTTTCGTTTCATTGGGGGCGCCTAATATGAAAGAGCAGACAGTTACAATTCCAACTTTCTTTGCAAGCTTTATTGCCCTTTCCACCTTCTGAAGGTCTATTCTCTTTCTGTAGTAATCAAGGACTTTTTTACTCGCAGCCTCAACCCCAAAGTAGATGGTTGTGCATCCAGCTTTCTTCATCTTTTTCAGCAGCTCTTCATTGATGGTGTCAACCCTCGAAGAGCAGCTCCACTCCACATCAAGCTTTTTCAACCTCTCGCAGATTTCTTCCACCCTTTTTCTGTTTAAAGTAAAGGTGTCATCCGCAAAGGCTATTCTCCTTATTCCAAACTCGTCTGAAATCCATTCCACCTCTTCAGCAACGTTTTCAGCACTTCTCGCCCTGAACCTGTGACCCATGAATAAGGACGAACTGCAGAACCTGCAGCCAAAGGGGCACCCTCTCGACGTAAGAACGGGCAGATGTTCAAGCTCTCTCCCAAAAACCCTGTACTTGTGCAAAGGCATTAAATCGTAAGCAGGATAGGGCAGGGAGTCGAGGTCTTTTATAAACTCCCTTGGTTCATTCTCTGTTATTCTATCACCTTTTCTGTAGTAAACACCTCTCACACTTTCCAGATCTTTCCCTTCCTCTATGCACTCTGCAATTTCAACGATGGTCTCCTCACCCTCCCCAATGCAAACAGCATCCACATAACCCGTTTTCAACGCTTCCATTGGCCTGAATGTTGCATGCACACCACCCAGAATGATAAAGATGTTGGGAAAAGCCTGCTTAATCAACTTTGCATACCTCAACGCAGCTTTAAAAGTAGGTGTTGTGGAGGTTATTCCAACAATAAGGGACTTTCTAACTCTCCTGAGAACCTCGTTGAGGCTCAGGTTCTCAACCAAGTCATCAAGAATCTTAACTCTGAACCCTGCCTCTCTCAGAGAGGCTGCCAGATAACCCAAGCCAAGCGGTGGTGTGGAAATGTCGAGCCTCTTTACAACCTCAACGCTGGCGTTTGGGTTGATTAAGGTTATCACAAATATTTTCTAATCTTTAAGCAAGATAAAACTTGACCGTAAAGTATATATAGAAATTCCAATCCACCAATATTTGCAAGTGGGAGGTGAGAGGGGATGGCGGTACTGCAGGGGACGCCGGTTTTGATACTGAAGGAGGGAACTCAGAGAACCGTTGGCAGAGATGCCCAGAGGATGAACATAATGGCCGCTCGTGTGATTGCTGAGGCCGTAAAGAGCACTCTTGGGCCGAAGGGAATGGACAAAATGCTTGTTGACAGCCTCGGAGATGTGGTTATTACAAACGATGGAGTTACAATTCTCAAGGAGATGGATGTAGAGCACCCGGCAGCAAAGATGATCATCGAAGTTGCAAAGACACAGGACAACGAAGTTGGTGACGGCACCAC
>DAINRD010000194.1:0-3278 GCA_036742095.1 Archaeoglobus sp.
CACCGCCACAACTCTGCTTTCTCCGCTTCTCCTAACAATTTCCTCTGTTGTAAACCCAGTGCCACACCCGACTTCAAGGATGAGAGAGGCATTATCCAAGCTGGCCATATCTACAACAGTTCTCCGCATCTCTCCTGAGTAGAAAATTGGATTTACGTAGTCGTAAATTTTGGAAAAGTACTTGTAAAAAATCCTTGCCCGTTTTTTATCCTCTAAAATTCCCATTTCACTCTTCTTTCTGCTTGAATATCTCTTCTAATGGAACCTTTCCGTGCTTTACGACCACTGTGTTAATCTGCAGAATGTCCTTGGAGATGACTTTTCCTCTCACTCCCTTTCTTTTTCTGAGTCCTTTTTCTTTGGGCCTGAAGCCGACTCCTCCGCTCAGCAGCAATCTTCTCCTTGCCGTTCCCGGAAGGTCGGGTCTCATGGGAAATCCGTCCCTGTCCGTTCCACCCGTAATCTTCAGCTCGTAGTCTGGTGGTAGCTCGACAATCGTTCCGCTGATTACGTCACCTATCTGCTTCCCTAAAAGCCTGTTGGCGTTGGCTCCCTCAACCACTCTCTGATACGCCCTTCCCGTCCTTGGATCCGAAATTACAACTCTGAACTCCATGCAGAAGTTGCTTGAGTGGAGGATTTATAAAACTATTGATGCTCAAAGGCTGTGAGGTAAACTCCAGCAATCGTTATCAATCCACCAGCAGCTGTGAAAATGTCAGGAACTTCGTCGAGAGCGTAGAAGGCAAAAATTGCCGTAAAAAGTGGCACCAAGTAAACGTAAACCGCTACACTGGTTGAATCGGCGTTGGTTAAAGCGTAGTACCACACAACGTAGGCGAAAACTGAGCAGAAAAGGGAAAGGTAGAGCAGGGCCGCTATGGTCTCATAACCGAGTTCGAGGGGGTTGGCGATACCGCTCCATATTGCAAAGGGTATGAGAAAGAGAGTTCCTAATGCGAAGGCGTAAGCGGTGAGAGTTTCGTGATGGTACCTCAAAAGCATTTTTGAACCAAGTATGGTGTAGATTGCCCACAGAAAACCGTCAATAATCATGAGCAAATCTCCAAAAAAGGTTTTCGAGCTGAAGAACTCAAGACTGCCCTTTGAAACGATAAGCACAACTCCGGCAAAGGACATGAACACTCCAAGAATCTTCCTCCTATTCGCCTCCCCCTTCAGGAAGCCCCATACTGCAACAAAAACCGCTGAAGTGTTTATAAGAATGGCAGCGTTGGTGGCGGTTGTGTATTCAAGGGCGAGAAACTGAAAGGCGTAAAGCAGTGACACTCCAGAGAGAGCGAGAATGGAGAAATAGATTAAGTCTCTTGCATTTACACTGACAAAACCCCTCCTCCACAGAACCCAGCCGAAGAGAATTGGTGATGCTATCAGGAACCTGAAAAAGGCGAGATTGTATGGATCAAGCTCCTTTAAGCCAATTTTAATGAAGATAAAGGACCCGGCCCATATAAACATAGTAAGAGCAAGGAGCAGGTGGATTCTCGAATTCATTATTGTTCGCCCAGCCTGAGGAAAAACTCGTGTATTCTCGTATCATTCGTGAGTTCGGGATGGAAGGCGAGGCCGAGGACGTTTTCCTGCCTTGCAGCAACGGTAAAATCATCAAGGGTGGCCAGCACCTCCACGTCTTTTCCAACCTCAGTTATGGCAGGGGCTCTTATGAACACCGCCTCGAACCTTCCAATGTGCTTGACTTCAAGCGGAACCTGAAAGCTTTCCCTCTGCCTTCCGAAGGCGTTCCTCTTAACCCTTGCGTCAAGCAGTCCAAGCAACTTCGTATTGGTCATCTCAACCTGCTCATCACCGTACTTTGAAAGCAGAATCAATCCCGCACAGGTGCCCATTACCGGCTTTCCCTGCTCGGCAAGCTGCAGAATTTCGTCAGAAATGCCGTCAGAAAAAATTAGCTTGCTGATGGTGGTGCTTTCACCACCCGGAATTATTACGGCATCGCTTCTTGAAACAACACCCCTCCTTCTTGTGGCAACCACTTCTCCGTCAATTCCAAGCCTTTTCAGAGCCTTCTTCGCTGCCAGGACGTGCTCCTCTACATCCCCCTGAACTCCCACCACTGCTACTTTCATAACCCTCTCGTCTGCAGTCTCTCCTCTTCGCTCAGCTTGAATACGTCGAGCCCCTTCATCGCCTCTCCCAATCCTTTGGAAACCTCAGCCACAACCTCTGGCTCGTCGTAGTGCTGTACAGCCTCAACTATGGCTTTGGCATACTCTGGCGGATTGGAGGACTTGAATATGCCAGAGCCGACGAAAACACCGTCAGCACCGAGCTGCATCATCAATGCAGCATCTGCCGGTGTAGCAACTCCTCCAGCGGCAAAGTTCACAACCGGCAGTCTTCCAAGCTCCCTGATTTCCAGCAGAATCTCGTAAATGCCGTCTATGATTTCTCCGAGAGTGTACTCCTCAAAGACAACATCGTTCCTCGAAACGCTCTCCAGACCCATCTCCTCCCTCACTTTTGAAGCAAGCTCAACGTAACGATAAGCGAATCTACCTGCCACACCATAGATTCTCTCCTCGTTCATCTTCTGCAGCTCGAAGATGGCCCTGTTTATCAGCCTCATGTGCTTTACAGCCTCAACAACGTTGCCTGTCCCTGCCTCACCCTTCGTCCTTATCATTGCCGCTCCTTCCCAGATTCTCCTCACTGCCTCTCCCAAACTCCTCGCTCCGCAGACGAAGGGCACGACGAACTTTCTTTTGTCGATGTGGAAGAAGACGTCTGCTGGAGTCAGAACTTCACTCTCGTCAATCATGTCAACTCCAAGGGCCTCCAGAGCCCTCGCTTCAGCAATGTGTCCGATTCTGCACTTGGCCATTACGGGAATGGTGACAGCATCAATGATTTCCTGAATTTTCTTCGGGTCAGCCATTCTCGCCACACCACCGGCAGCCCTGATGTCTGCCGGAACTTTGTGCAAAGCCATTACCGCAACAGCTCCAGCCTCCTCAGCTATAGCAGCCTGCTCGGCGTTGGTGACGTCCATTATCACTCCGCCCTTCTGCATTTTGGCAAATCCCCTTTTAATCAGCTCCGTGCCGAATTTAAGCTCTTCAAGGTTAATCTTCATCGTATTCCCTTGGCAATAACTGAATATAAATTTTGGCTAAATCGAAAAGCTCACCAGAAGCTGTATTATAAACAATAAATCGTTTTCACAAAATTTTTTAGGTTGTGAGGCAATTCTCATCATGGATTCATTAATAATTGAACTATCCCGCTCAGTTGAAAGA
>DAINRD010000195.1:0-3262 GCA_036742095.1 Archaeoglobus sp.
AAGCCTCCTCTATGGAATCGCAAACGTAAACTCCCTTTCCGGCAGCAAGTCCGTCGGCCTTCACAACAATTCCATTTTCGAACTTCTCCTTGATGTACTCCTTCGCCTCTTCTGCGTCATCAAAGTTGGCATAATCAGGAATAGGAACACCAATTCTCTTCAAGAAGTCCTTTGCCCAGCACTTGCTCGCCTCAAGAATTGTGGCCTCCTTTCTGGGCCCTACAGCAGGTATTCCCTCCTCCTCAAGTCTGTCAACCAGACCAAGGCTGAGAGGTTCCTCGGGACCTATGTAGGTCAGATCAACCTCTTTTTTCTTGGCAAAATGCACTATTTCGTCTATTGCCCTTATCGAAGAAATCTTTCTCCCATCAATTTCCGCAATCCTGCACTTTTCGAAAAATTCGCTCCCCCCATTTCCCGGGGCAACATAAACTTCCTTAACCTGCTGGCTCCTTGAGAAAGCGTGAGCTATTGCGTTACCTCTGCCACCAGCATCGACCACGAGAACGTTCATGGTGGTTTTTACTCCATGTATTATATTCTATTTTCGGTCCTTCGTTTTTGTTATACAATTAATATTCGTTTTTAATTACAAATCTGACCTGTGTAACAATAACAAAGCTTAAATAGGCTTTGGAAAGCTTTCGATTGTCTTTAAAGTAAAGAGTTTGGTCAGGGTGGTTACCATGGATAGGACAGAAATTCTTGAAAAAATTAAGAAGGCAGAGATTAAGGTTGAAGAGTCTATCAGGGCTGCAGAAGAAGAGAGCAAAAACAAAATTCTTGAAGCTAAGATGAAAGCGAGGGAAATTATAGAGAGTGTTGAAGTTGATGTTTCCCCGCTTACCGCTGAGGAAAAAGAAGAGATTAAAAAGAAAGAATCCAGAGAAATCGAGGAATATGCAAGGAAAGGTAAGGAAAACGTCATGAAGGCTGTGGAGATGCTGTATAAAGAATTTGTAGGGATGATGGAGCATGCTTAAGCCAGAACGAATGGTAAGGGTTTCTTTAGTAGGACCCAAAGAGAAACTCGATGAAACAGCAGATCTTCTCCACAGGCTTAATCTGTTGCACATTGAAGAGCCAGCGGAGCTGGAGTACTTTAAGATTGGTGAGCCACACCCAGAAGCTTCAGTTGTTTCAAGAGCACTTGTACAGATGAGGAGCTTCATCTCCCACCTCAAAATAGACCCTTCGAGAGTTATGCCAACAAGGAGATTCAGAGAATCAGAAATCGAGGCACAGCTAAAACAGAAACTTGACGAGTATCACGAGATTATTGGAGAGCGAATAGAATACCTCAAAAGCGTTGATGAAAAAATTGCTTCATTGAAGGAGCAACTCAACCAGATAGAACCTCTAAAGAGGCTTGGAATCCCGGCAAAACTTCTCACAGGTTACAGAACTCTAAGGGTTTTCGTTGGTTTTGTAAGAGAGAATCCTGCAGAGAAGTTTGCACAGGTTACAAGCGATTTTGACATTGTTACTGCAGAATACGAAAAAGAAATCGTCGTAGCTGTTTTTGTCAAGGCTGAATACGGGGATGAATTCCTGAGAATTTTGCAGGAGATTGGCTACAGAGAAATTCAGGTTCCGGAAGTCGAAGATTTTGACTTAAAGGCCTCCGAGATTCAAAGAGAAATTGAGTCTCTGATGGCTAAAAAGGAGCAGGTTGAGAAGGAAATCGAAGAGATAAAGGTAAAAGAGGCTGAAACTCTGCTTGCGATTGAAGAATATCTCAGCGCTCAGATGGACAAGTATGAGCTGCCTTTGAGGACCTTAGTTTCAAAGTACTCGTTCGTTATTGTCGGCTATCTGCCTGCTAAGGCTTTCAACAATTTCAAGGCAAGGATGGACGCCAGTGGCGTAGCAGTTGAATTGCTTGATGAGGAGGGAGAGCCACCAACGAAGCTCAGCAACCCGCCTGGTGTAAGGAACTTTGAGCTGTTGACTACTACCTTTGGGGTGCCTAAGTACAAAGAAATTGACCCAACTATATTCATAGCAATCTTCTTCCCGATCTTCTTCGGTATGATGCTTGGAGATATGGGCTATGGATTGCTCGTCACAGTCCTATCTCTATACCTTAAGAGAGTCTTCAAGACAGAAGGATGGCAGAGGATGCTAAACGTAGGCGTCTATGCAGGCATTGTGTCGATAATCTTTGGATTCATCTACGGTGAGTTCTTCGGACCATTCATCGTGCCGGGAGAGTACGAACCGTGGCAGATTCACTTCGTAGGTTCGCAGCTTGAGCACTTCTACGAGTTCCACCATGGTCATCCGATTTTCGACAGGGTAGAGGAGATGGGTGTAAAGATTCTTCTGTTTGCAACGATTCTCGTCGGCATTGCCATCATTCTGTTCGGTTTTGCACTGGGCTTCTACAATGTCTACATTGAGCATGGTCTTAAGGATGCAATACTTGAAAAGCTCTCATGGATCATAGGTGTTCTCGGTCTTGCAATGATAATCTTCGGATTCGCGTACAATGTCGGAGTATTCTACCAGCTCGGAATGGGTCCAAACCCTGGCAATGTGCCTCCGCTTCCACTGCCGGGACTTATGGAAGGCTGGCAGGCAGGCCTGAACGTATACTACTTGGCGGCGCTCCCACTGCTTGTCGTGTGGTTCATACTGTTCGTCATGGGAGAAGTGCCAAAAATGGGTGCCATGGGCGTCATTCTTGCAGTGGAGCTTCTCACGTGGTTCGGTCAGATCATGAGCTTCGCAAGACTTCTGGCCATTGGACTGTCATCAGTCTACATAGCCTTTGTCATAAACTTCATCGGAATGAAGCTCATTGACCCTGTAGGCATAAGCATACCGATAGTCGGAGCGATAATCCTGATAATTGGGCACGTGGGCAACCTGATTCTCGGCATTCTCGATCCGGGGTTACAGTCATTGCGTTTGCACTACGTGGAGTTCTTTACGAAGTTCTTTGAGGGTGGTGGAAGGCTCTATGAGCCTTTCGGCAGAATAAAGAGGTTTATTGAAGAATGAGGTGTGTTTGAGGAGGTGAGAAGGAATGGTGGAAGATGCATTGGCAAAGGGTTTGATTGCTGTTGGTGCTGGACTGGCAGTTGGACTCGCTGGCATAGGTGCAGGAATTGGTGAGAGCGGTATCGGTGCAGCTGCTGTAGGAGCTACAGCCGAGGACAGAGGCTTCTTCGGTCTCGGTATTCTGTTCACAGTTATACCGGAGACCATAGTCATCTTCGGACTGGTCATAGCGTTCATACTGATGTTCGCGTTCTAA
>DAINRD010000196.1:0-3226 GCA_036742095.1 Archaeoglobus sp.
CTCCCTCACTATGCTCGAAAACAAGTTGTACCTTATTCGAAAGAACTCGAAAATAAGGGCAAAGGCTAATGCCACAACTACACCTGCAGTTACCATTTCTTTTCCAAAGTAAAGATAGGCAGGGATATATATCAGCCCGCAAAAATGAATGGATTTTCGGAGAAGCTCTTTTTTAATTTCACTCAACTGAAATCCTCTCTAACTGACTTGTAAGGTTCCAAATCATCGTTCTGACGTGCATTGGGAGATTTGGGTCAGCGGAAATATCTTCAAGAACTGATATGGCCGACGCAGCTTCCAGTGAAACCTCATCTGTTGTTGTGAGCTTCTCCTTAATCTCGCTCGCCACTCTCCTTACGTTTCTCGGCACAGTCTCGTCGAAGATGATTCTGTCAAGCGTTTCCAGAACCTCATCAAGCCCTTTCTTCGCCATGCGCCTCACCCCTCAGAACTGTAAAATTTTAATAGCTCGGAAACAGATAGGTGCTGTGAGTGATAAAAAAATTTCGGAAAAGGGAATTGCCAGTGCAGCAGAGCTTCTTTATAAGGGTGCAAAGATGCTTGCTCATAGCTGTCCAGAGTGCAAGATGCCCCTTTTCGAGAAAGATGGAAAAATTTTCTGCCCATCCTGCGGGAGAGAGGCTGTGATAGAGGGTGAATCCACATCAGATGTTCCGACACCTGTGAGTCGGACAAATGAGAGTCCATTACCTGATAAACCAGCGGAAAAGGGATCTGAACCAGTAGTGGTTGAAAAGGTTGAAAAGGCAATTTCAAGAGTTTGTGACTTAATTGTCGAATCAAAGGATGTTGAAGAAGTTTCAAAGCTTACGGAATCCCTCGAAAGGCTAACCAACGTTTTGAAAAGGCTTAGGGGATAGAAAACTATTTTATTCTCAACTAAAGCATCTATTCCATGGATCGTATTACAGCACTGTTTGTTGCATTTGTATTGGCGGTAATCGTTGCCGCAGCTGCAATTGCCTACTACTTTTCACCAGTCTTTCTCCTGAGAGTCGTCCTTTTTCTGATTTATCTCGGACTTGCGCTGGTTTCTGCAGTAATGGTTGCTCTGCTGATTTATGCCAAGTCCAAATATGCCCTGCCAGCTCTGGTTTCACTCATTGCTTCTCTCTACGCTCTTTATCAGTGCTACACATGGGAAAGAGCCTCAGACGTCCTCTACATCACGGCGGCCTACATACTCACCTTCGCCTTTGGACTCTGGTGGATTTCGGAGCCAGATTTGAGCTTTTACGAGAGGTTGAGAGGTGCAGGAGCTCTTGAAAAAGCCGGCAGATACAGGGCTGCGGCAAGAAAATACGAGAAGGCAGGAAACTACGTGAAGGCTGCTGAATGCTACCTCAGAGCGGGAATGGAGGAGTCGGCGGCGTGGTGCTACGAGAAGGCAGAGGAGTTTTCCAGGGCCGCTGAAATCTACATGAAACTTGCTGAGAAAAATGAGGATACTTACTACTGGAAAGAAGCATACGAGATGTTCAAAAAGGCTGGTGAGATGAAGAAAGCAGCTGAGTGCCTTGAAAAGTACGCGGAGGAGGAGCCCTGGTTCTGGGAGGACGTGGCGAAGATTTACGAGGAGGCAGGAGATTCGGAGAACGCCAAAAAAGCATGGCAAAAGGCTTTGGAGTACTACGTCGAGGAGGCTGAAGAGGAGGGAGTTTTCTGGGAGGATGTTGCAAAGATTTACGAGAAGCTGGGAGAATCTGAGAAGGCAAGAGAAGCAATGCTAAAATTTGCTGCCTACTGCGAAAAGGAAGCTGAAAACGATCCAATGTGGTGGAAGCACGTTGGTGAGGCCTACCAGTATCTTGGTGAGGAAGAAAAGGCCAAAGAAGCTTTCGAAAAGTATCATGATTATAAGCAGAAGCAAAAATTAGATGATTAATTTCGTAAAACTTTTAAATTAAACACGATTTTTTCGCATTATGGGTGGAATTCTTGGTATAGAGGGACTGAACATCAGAGAAACTGATGGTAGCGGTATAAACAGAATCTGGGTGAAGCACTACGATGAGGGCGTGAGGGATAAGCTCGATTATCCTGTGATGCCCGCTTACAGGATTCTTGAGATTGCAGCGGAAAAGTACGGAAACAAGGTCGGGATAATCTTCTTCGGGAATCAGATTACCTACCAGCAGGCGAATGAAGCTTCGGACAAGGTTGCAGCTTTTCTATTCAACCTCGGAATTGAGAAGGGCGACAGAGTTATTTTCGCTTTGCCCAACACCCCCCATTCCGCTCCGATAATGGCTGGAATTCTGAAAGCTGGTGGAATCATCGTGCAGTGCAATCCCCTCTACACGCAGAGGGAGATAAAGTTTCTCGCTGAGGACAGCGGTGCAAAGACGATGTTCTGTATGGACATGCTGTACTCCAACGTTTCTCCACTTCTCGACGATGGCACCCTCGATGTCGTAATAACGTGCAGCCTTCAGGACTACATGGTTGGAGCGACGATGCCTGAGCCACCAGAAAAAAGGAAAGGGCTCTACTCGTGGAAGAACGTTATGGAGACGGAGAAAACCGATAAGAGGGCAGACATAAACCCCAAGGAGGATATAGCGATGTTCCAGTATACCGGAGGGACGACGGGATTCCCCAAAGGGGTTATGCTCACCCACTTCAACATTGTTGCCAACGCCTATCAGGCTGCCAACTGGGACCCCAAGGCGTCATCTGCTGACGTGGGGATTGGCATGCTTCCCGTTTTCCACAGCTACGGGATGACAATGATGAACATTGGAATTCTTATAGGGGCAACGATTATCCCAATGCCCGACCCCCGAAACTATCCGATGGTTCTGCAGGCCATTCAGACCTTTAAGGTTACGACTCTCGCAGCGGTGCCGACAATGTACATCGGAATGCTGAAGCTTCTTGAGGAGAACAGCTACGATTTGAGTTCTCTGAGAGTTTGCACGAGCGGTGCAGCTCCCTTGCCAGTAGAGGTTAAGAGGAGGTGGGAGGAGCTTACCGGGAAGAGAATTACGGAGGGCTACGGGCTGAGCGAGGCGTCGCCGATAACTCACGGAAACCCCATATACGGGCTGAACAAGGAGGGGAGCATAGGATTGCCCTATCCCGACACAATAGCAGTGGTGATTGATGACGACGGCAACATTCTCCCACCGGGAGAGGTGGGAGAGCTTGCAATCAGGGGACCGCAGGTAATGAAGGGCTACTGGAACCGCAGGGAGGAAACTGC
>DAINRD010000197.1:0-1229 GCA_036742095.1 Archaeoglobus sp.
GCCGGCGTTGTCTATGGCAGCGACAAAAATCTCCACTCTCTTCTCAATGGGAATATCAGCTTCGTATGGCTCTTCCTCAAGGCCGTAGCCACCAATGGGCTCCATCACGTATCTTCTCGATAGCTGCATGTCCTTGCTCATCCATTCCGAATCGTGGCTGTAGAAGAGCAGAACCCTGTAAACCCCACTCTGAGCATCCCTTACGGTTGTCTGGACTTTCAGCAAACCGCTGGCAAATTCTACCATGATTTCACCAATCTCAGGCTTCTCTTCATCGACGAAGCGGTAAACCATGTCGGGAACTCTGACGGCAACGTAAATGCTCCCGTATGCTGCTGAAACTGACGGCATCCACACTTCATCGCTCTCAAGAACCTTAAAGCTGTCAAGCAAAAACTGCCCCCTCCACAGCAGGTAAATTTTAGCTTCATTAGACGATTTGGCCGGCAGAACAACAACATCCTCGCTCGCCAGTGGAATTCCGGGCTCCTCTCCTTCGGGAATGGTGAAGCTTCCGACATCATTGCCCTTCAAATCCAATACTGTCAGTTTGTTCCACGAAACTGCGAATATTTGTTTGCCTGATGTAGCGATGTAGGAATTTCCGCTGGAATCACTTCTCACTCCCGCATTTTTCGTCCAGAGGAGCTTCCCATCTTTTAAAGCCACGATTTTGCCGTAGCTTGAGGTTATAACCATTCCCTGAACGTAAAGCGGTGTCGTTAGCGGTCCTTCGGCCTCATATGACCATTTTTCCTCCCCGCTTGATGGATTAAGGGCGTAGAGTCTCCTTCCGTTCTCCGTTGTAACGAAAAGGCTACCTTCGCCGTAAGCAAGCCCCCTGACGATGCCATCAACCTTCCTCTCCCACAGCTTCTCCCCCCTCTCGGTGAAGCACGCCAAGATGCCATCAACAGTTCCAGCACACACTTTACCATCAAAAACGACCATGTTGGAGGTCACCTTCCCTCCGGCCTTTCCAACCTCGCCCCTCCAGACCTCCATTCCGCTATCCTTTGCAAGGGCAGCAACAATGGCTGCACTACCTCCGCCACCAGTCGAGGAGGTTCCCACGTAGAGGTGCTTTCCAAGAGCGTAGCTCTCAACGAAGCGGTTGTACATCTCGTAGAAATCCTTCTGCCAGACAGTTTCACCTTCTGGAGTTAGGGCGTAGATTTTCTGTCTGCTTGCCACGAAAACAACATCCTTCTCTGCCAAAGGCACAGAAA
>DAINRD010000197.1:1239-3216 GCA_036742095.1 Archaeoglobus sp.
AAACTGCTCTGGTAGGTTTCCCTGCTGACTTTGAACTTAACCTCAGGCTTTCTCGGCAGGGAGGAGGGGTAGAACATTCCAGAGCTTTCGTCGCCCTTCATTGAGGGCCATGAGTGGTGCTGTGGAAGAAACGTTTCAGCAAGTGGCGGAAGGGTTTTTGCAGATTCAACCTCTGAAATTTTCCACTCTTCCCCCTTCTCAACTTGCTTTCCAGCGCAGAACGCTATAGAAACACACAGGAGGATTAGCAGGATTTGTCGCATAATTAAATCTCTTTTCAACTATTAATAATTTTGTATCTCGGTGACACAGATTCTGGGAAAAATATTTCATCAGTTTCCACTGTAAGGGCTGACCGTGAAAAGGAGAGCACCTTTAAGTTCAAAGTACCTCGTCATTCTTTCAGCATTTGTGGGCATTGTTTCGGGATTAGGAGCTTTCATCTTCTACTTTTTGCTTGACTTATTCACAAAAATTTTTTTGACTGGTTTGGCGGGGGTGTCTCCTCCACTGGCTGGTGGTGAGACTGAGATTGTTAAGATAGACTTCTCCCTTGGTTTGATTCCATTGCCAGTCGTGGTTGCAATAGGGGGACTTCTAAGTGGGTTAATCGTATACACCTTTGCCCCTGAAGCAGAAGGACACGGGACTGATGCTGTGATAAGGGCCTTTCACCGAGCAAGAGGAGAGATAAGGGCGAGAGTTCCCATTGTCAAAATGGTCGCATCAGCAGTAACCATAGGCAGTGGCGGAAGTGCGGGTAGAGAGGGGCCAATAGCCCAAATCGGGGCGGGGTTTGGCTCACTAATCTCCGAAATGCTGAGACTTTCGGATAGGGACAGGAGAATCCTCGTTATATGCGGTGTTGCCGGTGGGATTGGGAGTATCTTCAGAAGCCCTTTTGGCGGAGCCATGTTTGGAATAGAAGTTCTATACAGGAGGGACAATGAGGTTGAGGCGATTGTTCCGGCTTTTGTATCCTCAATCGTTGCTTTTGTGGTTTTTGAGGTGATTATGAGCTATTTTGCAGGAATCCCCTTTGGTGTGCTCCCCATTTTCACCATACCTCTCGTGACCATCCATTCTCCTCTGGAATTTCCCCTCTATTTCATCCTTTCAGTTCTTGCGGCATTTTTCGGAATAGTTTACATAAAAACTTTTTATGCGATAAACAATTTATTCAAGAAGCTTAAAATTTCTCCATACGTCAGGCCAGCTATTGGAGGGATATTAACAGGTATAATTGGTCTTTTCCTCCCCGGAGTGCTTGGAATGGGTTATGGATACGTTCAGCTTGCTATAGACGGAAAGCTCGCTTTGTATGTCATTTTTCTTTTGATTATTGGCAAAATCTTAGCAACTTCTCTCACAGTTGGTTCTGGAGGTAGTGGAGGGGTTTTTGCTCCATCAATCGTCATAGGCAGCATGGTTGGAGCTTTTGTTGGCTATCTCTTCCATTACGCCCTTCCCGGAATTGTGGTACAGCCTGAGGCTTTCGTTCTTATCGGAATGTCCGCTTTTATTGCAGCCGTGGCGAAAACTCCCATTGCGGCGATTCTGATGGTTCTGGAAATGTGTGGAGGATACATGCTTCTCCCTGCTCTGATGATTTCTGCCACTTTGTCCTACTATCTAACTGGGGATTATTCAATTTACTCCGAACAGGTTTCAACAAGAGCAGAAAGTCCTGCACACAGAATGGAGATGTCTATAGACGTTCTTCAGAATGTGAGTGTGGCTGAGGCGATGGTTCCCGCAGAAAAGCTGCTTACGGTCTCACCCTATCAGAGAGTAAGCGAGGTTCTCAGATTGATTGAAGAGACAGGTCACATAGGATTTCCGGTTGTTAGGGAGGGAAGACTTGTTGGAGTCGTGACTTTCGAGGACGTTGAGAGGGTGCCCGTTGAGGAAAGGGAAGTGAAACTTGTCAGAGATATCATGTCAAGAGATTTGATTGTCGCCTATCCAGACGAAACC
>DAINRD010000198.1:0-3213 GCA_036742095.1 Archaeoglobus sp.
GACTGGATGACCATCGGCAGCAACGAGGTTCACCAGCCTTCCCTCTGCGAGCAGATAAACCCTCTTATCGCCCAGATCATACTCGGTAACGTACTTTCTGGCCTCTCTCTTCGCCTTTGCCATCCTATCGAGGGCCGGGATGTCTATCTCAACGTTGAAGTGGCCGGCATTCGCCAGAATTGCCCCGTCCTTCATCAGCCTTATGTGTTCCTCCCTGATGATGTCCCTGTTGCCAGTAGCTGTGATGAAGATGTCCCCGATTTTGGCTGCATCCTCCATCCTCATAACCCTGAATCCATCCATCACCGCCTCAAGAGCTCTAATTTCATCAACCTCAGTAACAACAACGCTCGCCCCCATTCCCCTCGCTCTCATCGCTATTCCTCTACCACACCACCCGTAACCAGCAACGACCACAGTTTTTCCAGCCATCAGCAGGTTCGTCGCTCTGATAACCCCGTCAATGGCGGACTGGCCAGTGCCATAGCGGTTATCAAAGAGATATTTGGTGTAGGCGTCATTCACAGCAATAACGGGAAACTTCAGCACCCCCTCCCTTTCCATCGCCCTCAGCCTTATAACTCCCGTCGTCGTCTCCTCGCTCGCCCCCTTCACCTTCTCAGCATAGCTCTCCATCTCCCCGTGAAGGAGGAAAATCAGGTCTGCGCCATCGTCGATGACTATATCCGGTTCAGCCCTTATAACATTCCTCAAGGCCTCGTAATACTCCTCAACATCCATCCCTCTCTTTGCGTAGCAGGCAATCCCGCTCTCCCTCAGAGCATCGGCCACATCATCCTGAGTGCTCATGGGATTGCAGCCAGTAATCGCCACCCTGGCTCCAGCATCAACGAGAGTTTTTACCAGAACAGCAGTCTTTGCCTCCACATGCAAGGCCAATCCGACGGTAAAGCCCTCCAGCGGCCTCTCTTTCCTGAATTGCTCCCTTATCTTCCCAAGAACCTTCATGTACTGCTCTGCCCACTCAATCTTCCTGAAGCCCTCCATTTTTCACACCTTCCTCACGAACTCATCAAGCCTTTCCTCAAGCTCGGAAAGCCAGTCTATACCTCCCGGCTTATACCTTTTCCTGGCCTCCTCGTCACCCCTCATTATGGCTTCAACAGCTTCAACAACCTCCTCAAGGCTCCTTTCGGTTGTGTCAATCTCGTAAACCTCATTGGCATGTTCAAGGGCCTCAACGAGGATTACGTCAAGCATCTCTGCCTCAAGATTCTCCAGCAGCTTCTCCTCGCTCCAGTTTCTATCCTTCAGCCTCTCCCTCAGCACAGCAGGATTGCACCTCAGCACAATTGCCACTTCTGGCTTCAGAAGATGGGAGAGGTGCCCATCCACAATACCGTCAAAATCAATGCTGGCAGCAAGGCTCTCGACATCAATAACAAGCTCCCCATCCTCCTCATCGATTATGCAGTCATGCTTCTCCGCCAGCTCAACAACGGTCGCAACTTTATACCCCTTTCCCCTCAACCGCTCCGCAACGCTGCTTTTTCCCGTTCCGGGGGTACCAGTAAGGGCAATCAGCATCCAAGCACCTCTTTCAAAGCCTCAAGGAACATGTCGTTTTCCTCTGGATTCCCAACAGTCACTCTGATGTGGTTGCTGCAACCAGCAAAGCTGCTGCAGTCCCTCACTATAACTCCCCTCTTCAGCAGCTCCTCTGCCAGATTCTCAACGGGGCTCTCAAAGAAGAGGAAGTTCGCCTGTGAGGGATTGACTTCAACACAATTCTTAAGCTCCTTGTACATCCTCTCCCTCTCCGCCTTTATCCTCTCCACGCAGCTTCGCATCCACTCCACATCATCGAGGGCTGCCTCAGCAGCCTTCGCAGCGGGAGTTGAGAGGGGGAAGGGAGTCATCGCCGCCCTGAAAGGATTGACAAGCCATTCAGGAAGCAGGGCGTATCCTATTCTCAGGTTCGCCAGCCCGAAGGCCTTTGAAAAAGTTCGGGCAATTACAACATTCTCCGCGTCGATGTTAAGAGAAACGTCAGAAAACTCAACGTAGGCTTCATCAAGAAAGATTAAGGCATTGGTTGAGTTAACAAGCTCCTCTATTAACTTAACATCCTCCGCATTCCCCGTTGGATTGTTGGGGTTGCAGATGAGGATGAGTTTGGTTTTCTGATTTATGACGTCAAAAATGGACTCATCAATGCGGTATTCCTCGCCTCTCCTCACCAGAACTTCCCTACCACAGCTAAGCTTTGTTAGAATGTGGTAATAGGGGAAGGTCGGAATCGGTATGACGACCTCATCTCCTTCATCTATGAGAATCCTGAAGAGAGTTTCAAGGATTCCGTCAATTCCAGCCCCCACCACCACCCTCTCAATATCCCATCCTGTGTAATCGGCTATCTTCTCCCTCAGCTCCCTGTATTCTGGATTAGGATAGATGTGCAGGTCGGAGTGGCTCCTGAAAGCCTCAATGGCTTTTGGACTCGGCCCGTAGGGATTTTCGTTCGAAGCGAGCTTTACCACCCTCTCAAGGCCGTACTTCCTCTTTACCTCCTCAATGCTCTTTCCCGGAATGTATTTTGACAGTTCAGCGCACTTCCTCAGCAACCTCTCACCGCACGACCTCAATCTGCACTATGTCCCAGTCCTCATCAACTCCCTTCAGTGTTGAAACGAGAGCCTCAATAACCCTTCCAAAGACTTTTGTTACGAACTCGTTCATCTCTATGTCTTCACCATCAACAACGAGCCTTACCTCCATACTCTCACCTCCTCAAAACCTTCCTGAAATCACTCATGAAGTTCTTAATAACCTCCTCCGTAATGTGGGGCATAACAACAAATCTTATGGCCTTGGGCTCCCTGATTGTTGAAATAACCCACCTCATCCTGTAAAGCTCCTCCTTAATCCTCTCAGCCTCATCCGTTCTAAAGGAGACGACATTCATGACGGGCTCGATAACGGGCTCAAAGCCCAGAACTCTCATCTCCTCAACAAGAATTCGAGTGTTCTTCAGGCAGGTTTTAACAACCTTCCTCATTCCCTCAAAGCCCAGAGACTTCAGAACAGCATAGGCTGAGGCCACACCAGTCCCCGGCCTTGTTCCAGTTAAGGTGAACTGAGTTTTTGATGTCAGGTAGGGGGTTTCCACCTCCAGAGCCCTCAGATAGCTCTCATTCCTGAAAATGATTCCCCCAGCAGGGATGGTTGCCATACCCATCTTGTGGGGGTCGA
>DAINRD010000199.1:0-3211 GCA_036742095.1 Archaeoglobus sp.
ATCGTCAAAAATTCAGGTCGAATTCAAGGCCTCTCTTCAGTCTATCACCCTGCCTTTCCCCATTTGTTTTTGGAACTCTCAGCAGAGAGGGATGTGAAGCTGATTTTAACGAAGGAGGTTTACAGCAGAGTAAGGGAAATGAATGAACGAGAACTTGAGGAGTTCCTGAAGAGAGGTGAAATGTACGTTTGCGGAAATGTCAGATTGGCTTTCATTGTGGCTGAAAATGGGTTCGCGATGGGGCTCTACCGGGATTCCTACGATGCAAGCAAGATGCTAATCTGCACAGGAGAAGAGGCAGTTAAATGGGGAGAGGAGTTATTCAGGCATTACTTGGCCCAATCAAAGAAGGTTGAGATTAACAAATAGGTGCTGGCAGCAAATTTGGTAAACATTCGGGTCTCTCCGAAAAATTAGATAATCCACGAACAATTCGGAATTAATCGAATTTTCAATATATTTTTGAACAAAAGTTTTATTAAATCTGTGTTAGCATTTAACTTGGGTGATGACATGGCGTGGAAAAGGGTGTTGAGTCTGGTTTTGGTGCTGGTGGTGTTGGGGAGCAGCGTTGTGCCTGCGATGGCGGCAAAGGAATTAAATCCGAATAAAACTATTTCCAGAGGAATACTCAAAAAAAATCTGGGGTGAATGGTCCCATAAAGGCGACGAAATAAAGATACTTTGGTCCTTTGATACGCATAAGTCGATAGCAGAAGAGGTAGGGAAAGCGATGGGGATGCCCCAAAATTATGTAAATGTTTTTAGAGATTACTCGGTAGCTCCCGATACAGAAGACCAATATTTAGATAGACTCTACAAGCACGTTTATGATCCGGGGTTAAATTGGGGCGGGGCTCCAGAGGCGTGCGAAGAGAAATTTGAAGATGCTTTACTTTACTCCCACATTAGCTTGGAAATGGTTTACAAAGAACTTGGAAGAGCTTCTCACTACCTAATGGACGTGGGAAATCCATATCATTCAAGTTTATGCCACCAAACAAAGCAAGACACGATTTTTACGAGCAAACCGTTCACGAAAAACTTTCGAATAATGATGAGTGGAACTTAAGACAGATAGCATACAACGCTCCGAAAGTAACTGTTAAGGACCCATCTCAGGCTGTTGTAGAACTGGCAACAATCTCAAACAGTTACAGAAACGAATTGGACAAAACCATGGTCGAGTTTCCTCTGGGAGGGATAATTGTTATGGACGAGGAAAAAATGAAGCAAATAACTCAAGAACTCGTTAGATTGACGGCAGGATATGTGAAGGGATTGTTGGAGTACTACGACAAAAAAGCCTATGGGATTGGAGTGTAATTTTAGTTTCATGGGGTGGTGAAAAATGAGGAGGAAAAATGTTATTCTGGTTATTTTTTTCTTAATTTTCTTCATAGGTTTCGAGTTTTCGGATATGACACTTGCATTCATAAATCTTCCTTCAGGTTATACGTATTATGTGACTAGCTTCGATAAAAAATTGCCAAAGAATGTGACTTTGATTATTCCAACTTGCAGTTTAAATGGGGATATCGCCGAAATTAAGCCTCTTCGTGAAGGCAACATTTCCCTTGTCGACACTCAGTACGGTAAAATGATAAAGATCGAAGCTGAGGAAGTGGATCATATAACCATAACGAGTTTTATAAGCAGCGAGAAAACAATTGATATTATAAATGAAAATATAACGCTCTCTCCGATTCTTGAAAGGAAACTCCTTTCAAAAACAGAAAACAAGGAAGAGTTATCTATGGTCTACAGAGTTAAGATTCCCGTTTATGCAGAATTTGAGGGGGATTCCACGATTTATCTCAGGTTAGACGTAGAGTCGGGTTTTAAAGCTCTTCCCTTTTTCTACACCTTCACAATTCCGTGGGAGCCCAGATACGGCTGGAAACCTTACGCAGGGCACAAGTATCTGGAAGTAAAAATCACTAAAAAAGGCTGGCAGCTTGCAGAGGGTGAAGAGAGGGTGAGGTTAATCTTCGCTGTATGATAGGCTTGAGGGTGTGAGGTAGATATTTACAACTCTCTGAGAATAAATCTGGAAGATAAGAGCTTCTTGATTGGCTATTGCAAAAAATCGAAAAATACCTACCTCCACAGACGATTTCGATGCCAGAAAGGTAACCAACATCTTAGGTGTTCCAGTTTCAGGTGCTGTCTGCTGCTGGCTTGATGCGTTGAAAAGAACCTGATTTCAAAAGATGAAGGGAATCAAATCCTCAAAGAAATGATAGCAAAAGGCTTTTACTCTCCGATTTCTGATTTGGACGAGATTCTGTAAAATGGGTTTGATAGCGAGGATATCCCTTACTCATCAGAATGCTGTTTGGATTTATTTTTGATTGTCTACTTAAATATTCTCAAACTATGGTCAGAAACTACATATAGCAATTGATGTATTGTTTTAGTGGTGGTAGCATGCCATGCCATTGACGGAGTGCGGCCACAGCAATATGGCGGTGAGTGGGGTATGAAGAAAAAACACGTTGTTCTCCTAATCCTAATCCTGATTTTGTTGCCAGTGGTCTTTCCTGCACATAATGCTGGCCACGTGGGAGCTCCACATGTCCTTCTACGTCAAGAGGCTATCCTCCACACCCCATAACTACTTCGAAATCACCGAAGAGGACTTTCGGGAGATTCCGAAGCTGAAGGAGATATTCGAGGACTTGCAGAAGCTGGCTCCGGGAGAAAGCAAAAGCTACGAGCTTGATCTCAGCACTGGAAACAAAATTAGCGAGTATCTGACAGAAAAGCAGGCTGAAGTTTGTGAATGCGGCTACACATACTGCTTCAAATACGGTGATGCCTACTACGGAGCCCACATGAAGACGCCTTAGTGGTGGTGAGGCTGTGAAAAGAAAAACGGCTATAGAACGGGGAACATACGATCCTTTCAGAGACCCCGTCATCTGAATAGCCTGGATTGCGCTAACTTCTCTCGGACTTCTCATCGCTTTGCTTGTTGGGGCGTGGTGAGATGCATACGCGTGCTAAAAGGGGGTTTTGAAGGTTTTGCAGCGCTTTCAAAGTCTTAGAGTTACTGACCGTCAGCAGCAGTTGATTATTCGGAAAAGTTGGTAGGAGTATTTGTTTTAACACCAATTTCCTACCTTGGAATGTGCATGTCTGTTAGCGATTGTCGATTATGGTGAAGTAGATGCTTTCTTCGACGGGCTGCTGAACAGGTTCTTTGCTG
>DAINRD010000200.1:0-3158 GCA_036742095.1 Archaeoglobus sp.
GATTGAAGGGAAAGTGTAAATATAATTTGGGATACCACATGCCCGTCAACCAACAGAAAATTTGATAAACTCCAAAACAAGTTTTATACTAATGCTGCATACTGCCTCTGAATTAAAGGGTGTTAAGCTTCCTTACAGGACAAAATCACTCTGTCCGGAATGTCTGAAAATTCTGGAAGCAGAGGTTTACGAAGAAGATGGTAAGGTTAAAATAAGGAAGGTTTGTGAAGAGCACGGGGAATTCGTTGACACTTATTGGGGAGACGCTGAGATGTTCAAAAAAGCGGCAAAATTTGCTACCGATGGCCATGGAATTGCCACACCAATAACCGAAAGTAATACCTGCCCCTTCAGCTGCGGCCTCTGTAACAACCACAAGAGCCACACGGCATTGCTGAACATAGTTCTCACAAATCGCTGTGACCTTGCCTGCTGGTATTGCTTCTTCTATGCGAAAAGGGCTGGCTATGTTTACGAGCCAACCATTGAGCAGATAAGGGAAATGGTGAGAAAGGCGAAGAACTTGAAGCCAATTGGATGCAATGCGGTTCAGCTGACAGGCGGAGAACCAACACTGAGAGATGACCTGATAGAAATCATTAAGATGATCAGAGAAGAGGGCTACGAGCACGTACAGCTCAACACCAACGGAATCAGACTCGCAGAAGACCCGGATTTTGCCCTCCGGATTAGGGTAGCCGGGGTTAATACAGTCTACCTCTCCTTTGATGGCGTTGATGAAAAAACCAACCCCAAAAACCACAATGAAATTCCGAAGGTCCTTGAAAACTGCAGAAGGGCACAGCTTGGACTTGTGCTGGTTCCGACTGTCATTAAGGGAGTTAACGACCACCAGCTCGGGGACATTATCAGATTTGCCGCAGACAACATAGACATCATCAGGGGTGTGAACTTCCAGCCCGTCAGCCTTGTGGGCAGCATGCCAAAAAAGGAGAGGGAGCAGTTCCGCATAACAATTCCCGACTGTATAAAGGCGATAGAGGAGCAGACAAACGGTGAAATTGGCAGAGAAGATTTCTATCCAGTGCCAAGCGTAGCCCCCATCTCCAGATTCGTTGAGGCCCTGACGGGTCAGCCGCAGTATGAGCTCACAACACACTTTGCCTGCGGAATGGCCACGTACGTGTTTAAGGAGAATGGCAGGCTCATTCCCATAACGAGATTTGTTGATGTGGAGGGCCTTTTCGAGTTCCTCACCGAGAAGGCTGAGGAGATTGCCAAAAGCAGGATAAAGACCATAAGAGCTCTCAAGGACATCATCGACCTCAGAAAGTTTGTGGACTCATCCAGGGCTCCGAAAGGATTCAATGTGGCGAGAATTCTCTACGACGTATTGGTCAAGCACGATTACTCCACCCTCGGAGAGTTCCATCTCAAATCCCTCTTCATAGGAATGATGCACTTCCAGGATTTGTACAACTACGATATCGCAAGGGTTGAGAGGTGCGAGATACACTATGGCAGCCCTGATGGAAGAATCATACCCTTCTGCACTTTCAATGTCATTCCAGAGAAGTACAGAGATGCCATCCACGAGAAGTACGGGATACCCATTGAGGAGTGGGAAAAGAAGAACGGAAGGAAGCTTAAAGACGACATAAAGAGGGTAGTGCGGAGACCGAGATGAAAAGAGCTTTCTTTGTTGGCAGGTTTCAGCCGTACCACCTCGGGCATCACGAAGTTGTCAGGAACATAATAGAAGAGGTAGATGAGCTTATAATCGGCATAGGCAGCGCTCAGGAAAGCCATTCCGTCGAAAATCCCTTCACCGCTGGAGAGAGAGTTCTGATGATTGACAGGGCAGTTGAGGAGATAAAGAAGGAGCTTGGAATTGACAAAAAAGTCTACATAATCCCCCTCGAAGACATTTACAGAAACAGCCTCTGGGTTGCTCACGTCTGCTCAATGGTCCCTCCCTTCGATGTTGTTTACACGAACAACCCCTTGGTTTACAGGCTTTTCAAGGAGGCAGGATTTAACGTCATGCACACGAAAATGTACAACAGGAATGAATATCACGGAACTGAAATAAGGAGAAAAATGCTTGAAGGAGAAGATTGGGAGAAGTACGTGCCCGAATCTGTAGCAAAGATAATCAAGGAGATAGATGGAATAAAGAGAATAAGGGAGATTTCTGGCAGGGACTTTTGATGAATTTTTCCGTTAGATGGGGTGAAATTTACTTTAACGTACAGTTCGAAGAAGGGTATGCGGTAAAGGCCTTTTTCTCCTCATCTCCAAAATTTAATTTTGTGAGGAACCAGTACTCAGAGCAGCTGAAACGATACTTTGCATCTGAGCGGGTAGAATTCAGAATTCCATACAGACTTAAGATTTCGGAGTTCATAGCGAGGGTTCTGGAGGAAGTGAGGAGAATACCATACGGCAGTGTGAAAAGCTACGAAGAAATTGCAAAATCCGTCAGGACTTCTCCGAGAGCGGTTGGTCAGGCCGTGAAGAGAAATCCACTGCCAGTCCTCATTCCCTGTCACAGAGTGGTGTCTAAGAAAGGGATGGGAGGATACACCGTTGAAGATAGCAGTATTGACGGTTTGGGCATTAAACAGAGGTTACTCAGGCTTGAGGGTTTCTTTTCCTAACTGCAACTCGTGAAATGTAGCTCAGCACGACCTCTCCTCTCTGGTTTAGGCCCTTTATATCGTAAACCACAATCCCGTAGGGCTTGCCTTCTTTTTCTTCCTTACCGATAACCTCCAGCACGGCTTTTATGGTGTCTCCAATAAAAACGGGATTCGTGAATCGCAGCTTGTCAATTCCGTAAAAAGCTACAATTGTTCTTTCCGTCAGTCCAAGCCTGACAAGCAGTCCGGCAACGATGGAGAGTGTCAGGAGACCATGTGCAATTCTCCTGCCAAACATCGTGCCTTTCGCATATTCAGCATCGGTGTGTATCGGGTTCCAGTCTCCGCTCAGAGCAGCGAACATAACAATATCAGCTTCCGTAACCGTTCTTGCGGCACTCTCAACTCTCATACCGACCTCAAAATCCTCGAAGTAGAGGTTTTTCGGTTTAGCTGCAACATCGTCCATGAGAAAAAGTGTATGGAAAATATAAAAAATTGTTCCAATCAAAATTCAACAAACTTCTCCTTCGGGGCGTTGCAGAGGGGACATTT
>DAINRD010000201.1:0-3157 GCA_036742095.1 Archaeoglobus sp.
GAGCAACCTTTATGTCCTCAACCTTTACAGTTTTTCTTCCAGCGTGCTTAGCGAGTTCAGAAGCTTTTTTACCGATTTGCATTGCGTACTCTTCTATCGCCTTTGCCAGCTCAACTTTCGCATCTTCACTAACTCTTGAGGCTCCAGCCTTTCTAAGCAGTCTTTCCACAGGAGCAAGTGGAAGCTCCACCTCCAACACCTCCGTTCAGGTCATTCCTTCCAATGATTAATGTGACTAAATCTTATATAAATTTTTTCATGAAATGAGCTTTTCAGGGGGCAAAAATACTGCATAGGTAACACCACATAAACCTGATGATGAAGTCAGTTGACGGATAAAATTGTGTATTGAATTGGAAATTTCGGTAACCACCAAACAACTCAAACTTCCTGTTTATCGTAAATCAGACCAAAATCTGTAATTCTGGCCTCTTTGCTCAATCTGTGCTCCTTAATTTCATTATTTATGATATGCAACACCCTGAATCCCTTCAAAAACAAAAAGTCTGAGATGAACTTTCTGTGGCATCTCCAGTAGAGCATCTCGGCACACATTATAGCCGTTCTATTTCTACTGGCAATCTCTATCAGTTTCTCAACCTCGTCCCTGAACTTTTCCGTCAGCATGTAGTCAGCGTAATTCCTGAAACCCTCACTCTTGATTGCAGTATTGGGAGATTTGTCAAATATCTTCTTTCTGTACCCTCCAAGTCCTTCCATCCACACATAATCAATTCCATTGCTCCTGAGATGCAATTTGAGATTCTCTCTGGTGAAATGGGGGAATTTGGACTTGGGGAATCTTCTGATATCCACAACACACTCTATTTTGTGGGATAAGAGAGTACTCAAAAAATTGTCTATTGTTCTGTTGGAATGGCCGATGGTGTAGATTTCAAAGTTCTTCAACGCCAAGGTACTTCATCGCCCTCTCAGGATTGACCTGATAGGCGTGGATGACTGCTGAAACGTCCTTGAACATTCTTATTCCGTTGGAGAGCATAAACTCCAGCACCCTCTTCCTCCTCTCCAGCTCCTCGTTCAGCTCCCTCACACTCCACCCTCTCTGCCTCCTTATCTCCTCCAGAGCCCTGGAAGTTCCCACCATCGAGTGCTCGTCCTTAACGCTGTCCCACTGGAAAACTGTAGAGGTCCTCAGCATCTTTGTGTGTGCATCCAGCCCAACAATCTCCGCAATCTCCAGATTCCTCCTCACTCTCCTGTCCCCAACGTAGGTCTGACCCTGAATGCTTATGATATCCAGAGCCTCAAGCATCGGCCTGGGCACCCCAATTGGCGGATTTTCAAGCCTGTGTATCGCACCGCTTATGCTGTCCGCGTGCAGAGTGGAGTAGGTTGTGTGACCAGTGGCCATGGCCTGGAAAAGCGTTAATGCTTCTTTCCCTCTGACCTCACCGACTATTATGTACTCAGGCCTCTGCCTCAATGCAGCTCTCAGCAAATCATACATGTCCACTGCCCCCTTCTCTCCGTGGAAGGCATCCCTCGTCACCGAAGGAATCCAGTTCTCGTGCGGGAGCATAAGCTCCCTCGTGTCCTCAATGGTCACGATCTTGGAGCGGCGTGGAATGAAGAGCGAAATGGCGTTCATCGAAGTCGTTTTACCGCTCGCAGTACCGCCTGCAAAAATCAAAGACTTCTTGTTCTCAATGCACAGCCAGAGATACGCCATCTGCTCGCTGCTGAAGGTTTTCCATGCTATTAGGTCAATAGGAGTGACTGGCTCATCCCTGAACTTCCTGATGGTGAAGGTGGAGCCGTGATCTGTAACCTCTCTACCCAGAGTCATCTGAATTCTGCTGCCGTCGGGCATTGTGGCATCAATCATCGGCTCGGCAATGCTGATGTGCTTCCCGCATTTCTGGGCAAGGTTTACAACGAAGCTGTCGAGTTCGTCAGGGTCGTTGAAAATGATGTTCGTGCGGAGGTTTGTGTACTTGCGGTGGAAGATGTAGATGTACTTGTCGTAACCGTTGCATGAAATGTCCTCAATCATCGGATCATACATTATGGGAGTAATTTTTCCGTAAAGCAGAGTTCTCTTGAAAATATGGTAAAGAACCTTGAAGTATTCAGCCCCTATCAGCTTGATTCTGTAAGCTTCGAAAATTGAGTCAATCTTTTTCTTGAGGGTGGAAACCTTATCCTTAATCTCTTTCGGGTTTGCTGCGTAATACTCAAGTCTGCTGACAACATTCCTTACGATCTTCTCCTCCTCCTCGTCAAGCTTTGGCTCATTAACGTGGTAAATGAATTCGTTGTCCTCCTCATTGTAGAGAATGTGAATGCTTGAAATTACGAATCTGCCATAGACAGGGTAACCTTCAACCTCTATCCACCCTTCTGGTGGCTCGAATTCCTGGGAAAGTCTTTTTGAAAGTGTTCTGTATGTTTCTTCCCCAAGAAATTCTTCTCTCGCACCTTTCTTGATGAGTTCGAATACTGCAGTTCTTCTTGGCAGTTCTTCTTCCTTCTTTCTGATGCTAAAGCGAAGAGAAGGCATCAAAAGATTTCGGTATTTAAAATTAAAAAATCTTTCGTGTAAAAGTGTAAGGATGTCATAATAAACATTGAAAAACATTTTATATTGGTCTATCACTCTATCATCATGTGGTGGTTTGTTGTACCAAAGGTTGTTTTTGGTGATGATGCAATTGAGCATCTGAAAAACGAGAAGGCAGACACAGTTTTGGTTGTAACTGATAAAAGCCTCGTGGAACTGGGGTACTTAGACATCGTTAAGAGAAACCTTAATGCAGAGAAAATAGAGGTTTTTGATGAAGTGGAGCCAGAGCCGAGCATAGAAACAGCTTTGAAGTGCGCTAAAATGGCGAGAGAGCTTGATGTGCAGCTCATAATTGCTCTGGGTGGCGGTAGTGTTATGGATGTGGCCAAGATGGCTAGAGTTCTTATGGAGCTTGACGTTGACCCTGAGTTCGTCACGCCCTTTACAGACCTTTATGAGCTTGGTTTCAGGAAGAAGGCAAAGCTCATCGCCATTCCCACGACGAGCGGCACCGGGGCTGATGCTACATGGGCGATGGTTCTGACTGATACAAAGGAAAAGAGAAAGGTTCTTCCGGCCAACAGAGAGGCCATTCCGGACATCACCATCCTCGATTACAGGTTTGTGGAG
>DAINRD010000202.1:0-224 GCA_036742095.1 Archaeoglobus sp.
CCCTTATGTAGAGCCTCACGCACCTTCTGTTCTCAATCAGGTGGAGCAGAATTACCACAACTCCGAAAACTGCCGCGTAGGTGTGCACATCCTGCCAGAAAGTCTTCTGAAATCCGAGAATTACTAACTGCCCGGATTTCGGCCCGTGAGGCCAAAGGTAGAGCAGGATTCCGGTAAAGGCAATTACAATTCCTGAAACCACCATGAGGTAAAACAGAACCAGC
>DAINRD010000202.1:234-2060 GCA_036742095.1 Archaeoglobus sp.
GCCCTAAAGAGAATACATACTAAAATATACACTAAAGAAAAGACTGCAGAACAAGAGTAGTGGGATGTCATAGATGGAACAAAAAGGCTATACTCACTCCTAAAATCGCCACGAGGTATAAATAAACAGGCTGTTTTAAGTTTTGCAATCAACATGCTTTATTCTCAACTTCCCCTTTAAACCTTTCTTCAGAAAAATTTAAATTAACGCAAAATAAGGCAGCAAGGTATGAAGCAGCAGGTCGAAGTCAGGCAGCTTAGAGAAGGAGGTTATGTTGTCATCGATGATGAGCCCTGTGAGATACTCAGCATCTCGGTCAGCAAACCCGGAAAGCACGGTGCAGCAAAGGCGAGGATTGACGCCATGGGTATTTTCGACTCACAGAAAAGAAGTATTGTTCAGCCTGTAACAGCAAAAATCTACGTGCCCATTGTGGAAAGAAAGAGGGCACAGGTAATCAGCGTTACTGGCAATGTGGCCCAGCTCATGGACCTCGAAACCTATGAGACCTTTGAGCTTGAAGTTCCGGAAGAGCTCAAGGACAAAATGGAAGCCGGTAAGGACGTCGTGTATTTAGAATCCCTCGGCAAGAGAAAGATTGAAAGATTGGCTTAATGCACGTCGATTCTTACTTTTCCCTTTCCAACTGTGGAGCCGAAGAGGCCGATTACATAATCTACGGTATCCCCTATGACGCTACTCAGTCCTTCAAGCCCGGCTCCCGCTTCGCCCCCAATGCGATAAGAGAAGCAAGCTGGAACCTCGAATCCTACTCCAACCTTTTCGATGTTGAGCTTTCATTGGAGAATATCAGCGATGCGGGCAACATAAACTGCGACGCCGGTTTTGAGCGGATTGTAAGAAGGACCAAAGAGTTTCTTGACAATGTCAAGGGCTTCCCAATAGCCCTCGGTGGAGAGCACTCCGTAAGCTTTGCAGCAACGAGCAAGTTCAGGAACACTTGCTTTGTGGTCTTCGATGCCCACTTTGATTTGAGAGAGGAGTTCGACGAAGACAGGTTCAACCATGCCTGCACGTCGCGGAGAATCTTTGAGAGCGGGATGGATATTGCAATCTTTGGCGTCAGGAGCGGAACCAAGGAAGAGAGAAGGTTTGCAGAGGAAAATGGAATAAAATACCTTTACTCGTGGGACTTTGATGTAGAAAGAGCTGTCAGAATGTTGGAAGGTTTTGACAGAATCTACGTATCCCTCGACATGGACGCCTTCGACCCTGCCTTCGCTCCCGGCGTTTCCACTCCTGAACCTTTCGGCCTGAAACCTCTGGACTTTTTGAGGTTTTTTGCAAAAATTGCGGATAGAGTGGTCGGTTTTGACGTTGTTGAAGTGGTTCCCGACTCGAACAAGGTTACACAGACTCTGGCAGCTAAAATCATACTTGAGGTTATTGCTGCAAAGGTCAGGGGTAAGGAAGAAATTCCGTGATGGAGACCTTTTTCTATGGAGGTCGAATCCTATTCCTTCGGCCGAATCCGAATTGGTGGCAGGGATTACGCTTCCGACGTCATAGTCGGGCCTGATTTTCTCAAGCCGAACTGGTGGAGGAAGGAGGGGCACAGGGTGGTTCTCGAAGATATTAAGGAGGTCATTGAACTAAAGCCGGAAATTGTCGTCTTTGGCACAGGAGCCAATGGAAGAGTGGCGGTGGATGATGCGGTGATTGAGAGGCTGAAAGGTGAGGGGGCGGAGGTTATTATTGAGAGAACCGATGAAGCCGTAAAGCGCTACAACAGGCTTCTAAAAGCCGGTAGAAGGGTTGTTCTTGCAGCCCATCTGACATGCTAAACTTTTTTAAGTTGTGCATTT
>DAINRD010000202.1:2070-3126 GCA_036742095.1 Archaeoglobus sp.
GCAAAGGACCTCATCAACGTCGACCCTCTGCAAACGGGAGGAAAGCTAACTGAAGAAGCAAAGCAGGCTCTGCTCGAGTGGGGAGACGGCTACAGCGTCTGCGACTTCTGCACCACAGGAAGGCTGGATGAGATCAAGACGCCCCCCATTCACGACTTCATCCACAATCAGCTTCCAGAGTTTCTTGATTGTGATGTGGCGAGGGTTACAAACGGTGCGAGGGAGGCGAAGTTTGCAGTGATGCACTCTCTCGCCAAGAAGGATGCTTGGGTTGTAATGGATGCGAACTGCCACTACTCCAGCTACGTCGCTGCTGAAAGAGCAGGGCTGAACATTGCACTGGTTCCCAAGACGGATTATCCCGACTACGCCATAACCCACGAAAACTTTGCCCGAACAATCGAGGAGACCAAAAGGAAGGGAGAAGTTGTCCTTGCCCTCATAACCTACCCCGATGGCAACTACGGCAACCTTCCCGATGTAAAGAAAATTGCGAAAGTCTGCTCCGAGCATGACGTTCCTTTACTCGTTAATGGGGCGTATGCCGTCGGAAGAATGCCCGTCAGCCTGAAAGAAATCGGTGCTGATTTCATAGTCGGCAGCGGGCACAAGAGCATGGCGGCAAGCGGTCCCGTTGGTGTTCTGGGAATGAAGGAGGAGTGGGCAGAAGTGGTGCTGAGAAGGTCCGAGAAGTACAAAAACAAGGAAGTCGAGCTCCTCGGCTGCACGGCGAGGGGTGCTACCATTGTGACGCTTATGGCCTCCTTCCCGCACGTGAAGGAGAGAGTTAAGAGGTGGGATAAAGAGGTAAAAAAGGCGAGGAGGTTTGCCACCGAAATGGAGGAACTTGGTATAAAGCAGCTGGGCGACAAGCCGCACAACCACGATTTAATGTTCTTCCATGCCGAAGTTCTCTACGAGATTTCCAGAAAAGCAAAGGGAGGAAGGTTCTTCCTTTACAGGGAGCTCAAGTCGAGAAAAATACACGGAATAAAGCCCGGCTTAACGAGGTACTTCAAGCTCTCCACATACGGGCTGAACGAGGAAGAGGTGGAT
>DAINRD010000203.1:0-2692 GCA_036742095.1 Archaeoglobus sp.
TTGCGGCATGGCAATCATCGTGCTGGAAACCTGCAATGGATGCAAGGTATGCGAGGATGTCTGCCCCTTCCACGTTTTTGAAGTTGTTGACGGCTTTGCGGTTGCTGTTAACGGCGATGACTGCATTGAGTGCTGTGCATGCGTTGAAGCCTGTCCTGAGGAAGCAATTATCGTAAGCGGTTGTGGTTAGTTGGCATTTTTGGCCTGCACAATCCCAGTATCAGCCTTTCGTAATTTCGCTTTCCTGCTCTCTTTCTCTCGATTCAAGCTTTTGCAGGAGTAACGGGACTTATCTCTGTCGCGCGAATTAAGCGGAGGAAGACATCTACCGCTGTTTTCTATGGCAGTGGAAATTTCAACTGCATCCCCCAAGGCTTCCCCCAAGGCAACCCAACCCGAAGCCTTTTTAACTTCCCGCTCCTTAATGCTGAGAGTGGCGAGATGTGATGTTTGCGGTGAAGAGGTAACGCTCCCCTTCAGGTGTAAGTACTGCGGCGGAAACTTCTGCACAGAGCATAGACTGCCAGAGAACCACGATTGCGACGGGCTGGATGAGTACTGGAACGTCCCAGTTAATGTCAAGAAAAGGCCGAGTCCCCAGCCTGCAAAAAAGAGCTGGAACATCGGCTTAACGAAGTACGGGGCAAACAATACCGTTCTGATAATCTGCACAGTCCTGTTCTTTATCTCCTTTGTCGCCCCTTATGAGATGGTTGAGATTTTTGCGCTCCATCCTGCCGTGAAAGTGCTTATAACCAGACCATGGCAGCTCATCACCAGCATGTTTCTCCACGTTGATTTCTGGCACTTCTTCATCAACATGTTCGTCCTGCTCTTCTTCGGAACGGAGCTTGAGAGGAGGCTTGGCGACAGAAAGTACCTCGAAATATTCTTCGCAGCTGGCCTAGCTGGGAATATAGGATACATAGCCTACTCCTACGCCGTTGGAAGCTTTGCCCCAGCCCTCGGTGCATCTGCAGCGATTTTCGGTGTCATGGGTTGCCTTGCTATTATAGCCCCAGAAATCAGGATAATAATCTTCCCGATTCCGATTCCCATCAACATAAGAACCGCCCTGCTCCTTTTCGCCGCCTACGACTTCTGGATGATGGTTGCCAGCTATACTGGAGTGTTTTACACCAATGTTGCCAACATAGCCCACCTTGCGGGGCTGGCTGTGGGCCTCTACTACGGTAAAAGGCTCGGAAGGAGAAAGGTGAGATATGACTTCTACTTCTAAACCCATAATCTGGAAGGAGAAGGAGAGGCTTGACGGGGAAATTGTGGGCTGTCTGACGGTAATTTTGAGGACAAGAGGCTGCAGATGGGATCGCTGTTACATGTGCGGCTACACCAGCGACGCTTATCCAGCAAGCGAGGAAGAGCTGATCCAGCAGGTAGATTATGCTTTCGAGCAGCTTGAAGACGAGAGAGTGCTGAAAATCTTCACATCAGGGAGCTTTTTCGATGACGCTGAAGTGCCGCCAAAAGTGAGAGACTACATCCTTGAGAAATTCAACCAGCATGGCCTCAAAAAGCTGATTGTGGAGAGCAGGCCAGAATACATTGCTGATGAGCGGATTGAGCCCTTCAAAGGTGTAAATCTGGAGGTTGGTATCGGTCTTGAAACGGCCGATGATAGAATAAGGGAGCTTTGCGTAAACAAGGGATTTAACTTTCAGGATTTCAAAGATGCTGCCACCAAACTTAGAAATTACGGTTTCAGAGTTAAGTGCTACCTCCTCCTCAAGCCACCCTTTCTTTCAGAGGGGGAGGCGATTGATGACGCAATCAAATCCATCGTTGCAGCCAAACCCTACGCCGACATATTCTCCCTCAACCTCACAAACGTTCAGAAGGGTACTCTGGTGGAGAAGCTCTGGAAGGCAAAGCTCTACCGCCCGCCATGGCTGTGGAGTGCGGTGGAGGTGCTCAGGGAGGCGAGGGCAATTGGCGTTGAGATTATGAGCGACCCAGTAGCTGCGGGAAAACAGCGGGGCCCGCACAACTGCGGGAAGTGTGATGCTGAAGTTGCTGCAGCAATCAGGGAGTTCTCGCTCACTCAGGATACGTCGAAGCTGGAAGGCCTTTACTGCGATTGCGTTGAAAAATGGAAGAAGGCCGTTGAGCTTGAAAAATATTCCAGAGTTCCTTTTTTTTAGAACCTTACGTGCATCATCTGCGCGGGTGGAGGGGTGAAAAGCAGCCAGACTCCGAAGATGAGTAGCAGGATTACTGCAAGAAGGAAAATCACGATTCCAGCTATTATTGTTGCGGCAAAAGCCTCAATGAAACCCACGTCGAGCAGCGTTTTTAGGACGTAGAGGTAAATCAGGAAGGCGAGTAAAGGAAGCAGCACCACGAGGGGTGTGAAGTGCAGGATGAATGCTGCCACCGCTGTTATAACAACAGCCGCAAAGTTGGCCATTCCGCACCTCAGCACGTCCCTTTCCTTCCCGATAACCTTAAGCCCAATCCAGATGAAGAAGCCCGGCAGTATTATTGCTGAAATTACAAAAACAAAGAAAGCAATACCTGCTGACATTAAAAAATCAAAGAAGGGCGGCACCTTCCTCAGCCCCCTTCACAAGCTTTGCATACTTGGCCAGGTAGCCCTTCAGCTCCTTTTCCTTCGGCTTCCACTTGGCTCTCCTCTCTGCAAGCTCCTCATCGCTGAGCTTCACTTCCAGCT
>DAINRD010000203.1:2702-3085 GCA_036742095.1 Archaeoglobus sp.
TGTCTATGTGAATCGTATCTCCCTCCTCCACAAGAGCAATGTTTCCACCCACAGCAGCCTCAGGCGACACGTGGCCGATGCAGGGCCCTCTCGTCGCTCCACTGAACCTTCCGTCAGTGATAAGGGCCACCTTCTGCAATCCAAGCCCTGCAATCGCCGCTGTGGGAAGAAGCATCTCGGGCATACCCGGCGCTCCTTTCGGCCCCATGTACCTGATAACCACCACGTCCCCCTCCTCAACTTTGCCATCAAGTATGGCGTTCAGGGCTTCCTTTTCGCTGTCGTAAACCTTTGCAGTTCCCTCAAATTTCATCATGTCCTCGTTCACAGCTGCAGCCTTGATTACCGCACCATTTTCAGCCAGATTTCCCTTCAGAATGGCT
>DAINRD010000204.1:0-1641 GCA_036742095.1 Archaeoglobus sp.
TTCTCATAGCAGATGAAACCAGGGAAGTTAAATACGGGGAGCCGTGTTTGGTCAGAATAAAGAAAATCATGGTACCTCAAAATACCATTGTCTACCCGATGAGTATAGTTAGGCACGCTTACGGAGCCTTTGTTGACCTGTATTCAGATATACCACTTCAGAGAGTAGAGGAGGAGAGAGTTGCCAACATGGCAGTGTTCTACCCTATTGCCGACGGCATGATAAAGTCTGGAGAAATTATTGGAATTGTCAATCTCTACAGCGTTGAGGTTGGGAGTCCCACTAAGGTAAAGCAGTGGCTTGACAACTGGCTTGATGAAATGGGGGAGGCCTTTGCAGAGTCCGACTGGCCCATGTGGTGAACGTTATAACTACTCCCCAAAGACACCAAGCAGAATGGGCCTTATCGCTCCGAAAAGCAGCTCAGAAATCACGATTAACGTGAGTATTCGGTAAATACCCTTCATTCTCGGGAGAATGCTTAAAAGGGCGAATACAGGGGCCAGAGCGAGGATAAGGATGGCGAAAACCGCAACGGTGTCGGGATGGGCAATGTAAAGAAATTCAGAGTAGCTCTGCATCTCCCTCCCCACATTCTCCTTCCAGAATTCAGATGAGGGCAAATGCCAGGTCTCAACCACCCTGTCTGCTTCGACAAAGGAGTCTATGTCGAGAAAGTACATTACTGATGAGGTTATCATGACCAGCAGACCGAGGAGCGTAGCATACCTTATTATTTTCGCAAACCTGAGGTATTCCTCCTCAATTTCAACGTTCATCATATCACCCCCAAGCCCGAAAGCCCCTTCTCAATGTCGAGGATTGCTGCAAAGAGCATAATCCCGAGGACAACCATCCTTATTATCCTTGGCCTCACTCTTTCCGCAATCATTGCCCCTATTCTCGCCCCAATCGTCACCCCAATGACTGAGGGAACGACGATAAGCGGTAAAATCGCCCCCCTTGCCAGGTAAACCCACATTGCAGCAGCGTCGTTGAGTATTATAATTAACATGCTCGTTGAAACTGCCACTCTGAGCGGCACTCCCATGGGCAGATTTAGAACAGGCACGTTGGCCCATCCCGCCCCAAGACCGAAAATTCCTGCTATCATCCCCACAGCCGCAAAGGCTGGAAGGGAGTACGGGAGCTTGGTCAGTCTGTATTCCACCACCTCATCTCTCGACGGCTCATACCACCTTCCAGTGAGGTCCAGCTTTTCTGAGATGGGGTCAACCCTTTCCACCTCTGGAAACTCAACTCTCTTGCTTTTCACCATCACAACAAAAATGAAGAAGAGGGCCACGCCAAGGGCGATGGTTATGTAGTGCTTTCCCTCAGGAATCTCGTTGGTAATCCAGAGCCCCAAAACGCTTCCAACAATTGAGGAGGCTATTGAAACGGTTGTTATAACAATCCCTGCCCTCAAGTTCGCCAATCCTTTCTCAATCAGCCTTGGTGAGGATAAGATGGCAGAGGTGAAAGCGATGGTAAGCCCGGCTCCTCTTACAAAGTCGATGTTAAAGGGGAAAAATGCCGTTGTCAGCGGAACAAAAAGCACACCACCCCACTCCCGAAATGGGAGCGATAATACCTATCAGGAGTGTGAAGATAAACAGCAAAATCAACCACATTAAATAC
>DAINRD010000204.1:1651-3080 GCA_036742095.1 Archaeoglobus sp.
ACCATACTTGGTTATGGTTTACTTAATGATAAATTTTTTTATTTTTCTTTAAATGTTTAATCATTGATTTTTAAATAGTAACTTATATAAAGGTTGAAAGTAGAAATTTGGTATAGGAAAAGGTATGTGATGTTATGAACTCCCCAGAGAAAGGAAGAGTAATTCTTGTAATTGATGACACAGAATGCGGGAGAGTGGCAACTGAGAGACTCGTTTTCCTTGGTAGGACAGGTTTTAAAGCGGATGTCTTTCTCGTGTTCGGAGTCGATCTGGAGATTTCTCCTGTGGCTTCATACGAAAAGGAGATGAAAATTTACACGAGCCTGAGGCTTAAAGCCTCCAAATTCGTGGACTTCTACAAGGAAAGGCTTGAGGAAGCAGGACTGGACGTTAGGCAGGTTAAGATAATTTTCGGGAGCATCTCTGAAGAAGTTCTCAGACTTGAGAGGTTGCTGAATCCTGACATGATAATTTTCGGGATGGAAAAGAGAGGTTTTCTTAAGAGGTTGCTTCACGGCGACCCTTACAGAGATATTCTATATGAGACCAAAGCTCCGGTTCTCGTATGCAAGCCGGGTTACGAGAGAAAAGAAGTCGACCTGGAAAAAATAAGATGTCCAAAGTGCGTTATGGGCTGACTACCAGAAGGGCCACTCTGTCTTTTCAAATACTTCTCCGAAATACTCCATCTGTGAGTCAAAAAATTCTTTGATGCTCATACTCTAACACCCGATTTTACCTGCGAGGCCCACGCATCTATACCTTCGTAACCGTGTTGTGCAATGGACTTTGCGAGGTCGTCTCTGAGTGATGAGACTTTTATGAGGTCAAGGAAAGCATGAGCAAAGCTTCCGTGAACGAAGCTCCAGTAGATTGCAAGGAGGACAACCCCAATGGAGAGCGCGACCGCCATTATCGGGTCTGCATGGGGGATTGAGGTGATGAACTGCGGCCACCATTCGGGGTCGTGGAGGAGCCAGAAGTAGTTCGCCAGCGTCCACACACCGAAGATTCCAAGCCTTTTGAGGTTTCCTGCCCCTGTGCGTGCTGAAGCTTCTACAGCCTTATCCAGAAGCCCGAGCTTCTTCAGCTTTCTCCTGACCTATATCATTGGATATCCCACCAGTGGCGTTACTGAAAGCATTGCAACAGCCATGATTGGAAGTACAAGGGAGTTTAGAGTGGTAACTACACTCTCATCCATCTCCACCCATCCCAGCTCCACCAAGTAGCCGGGAACTGCTAAAGCCCTGCTGAGCGTTACGAGGAGCATCACCGTAGCCATCGCCATCTTGATGTAGTACTGTCTCACGTAGGTTGTCCCAACAGCCCCTATCTGAACTCCAATTAGCGACGTTGCAAGGATGAGCGTTGTCAGTCTCATGTTAACAGCTCCAAGCAGGTAAATCCACGTGAAGGTTCCAGTTGA
>DAINRD010000205.1:0-2574 GCA_036742095.1 Archaeoglobus sp.
TTGTCGGAGTATAGCCACGTCATAAGCAAGGAGATTGCAAAGGCAAAAACCGCCTTCGAATCGTGAGAGAAGAAGATTACAACGAGGAGAGAAAGAATATAAAAAGCAACCACAAACATGACACCTTCTTTTCTTTTCTCTATCAGAAATTTAGCCTCCTTCCTGCCGTCCCTCAGGTCATCTTCAGCATCGTTGAGATGGTTCCAGAGGTTGGTGGCTGTAAAGAAGAGGAAGCAGAATAGATAGGAAATTACAAATCCTAAAATGCTAAGATCTACAAAAAGAGAAAAAACCAAAAAAGATGTAATCGGCAGCGGATATGCAACGTTGATGGGCTTCGAACCAATTTTCAAAAACAGAAATAGTGCCATTACTTAGAATGTAATTTACCCGTAATATAGTCTTATTCCCTTGAACGCCTCCTCCGCCTTCCTGACAACCTCCTCCACTTCCCTCTCATCGAACCTCTCCATATACATCACCTCAATAAATCGTCAACTATTTAGTATTTAAATTTTTCCTTTATTATATTCACTATTATGACAACTATTATTATTTTTATAATTATTATCATTGACAGGTTGCAAAGGGTCCATCGGAAGCTTTGGGTTGGTGACAATCAACGATGTGGTCAGAAGTAGCCTTATTACATAACAATATTAAATCGTGTTAAATAAGACTTTCCCACAACCTTTTTTAAGCTCCAAAATGATTAAAGCCAATGATTCTGGCAGGGACTCCAGAGGAAGCAAAGGAAATGCTCATTGCAAAGATCTTAGCGGGGCAAAAATGCAGGTCGAGGTTTGGGGATTACAGGGCTGCTAAGCCGACCTTGGTGGTGGTTGAGAAACCCCAGTCTTACGGCTTTGAGTTTGACTACGACGTTTGTGGGGAGAAGTATAGCGAAAGACTTTCAAGATGCATCGAGGATGCCGCAGAGAAGCTGAGGAAGTCCCCTCACACGAGAAGAGTTTCAATTCCGCTGTGGTATCCGAAGGACCATCTCTGCCGCAATCCTGCAGCGATTACGGAGGTTTCTTTCCTCTTTCTCGATAAGCTCCATCTCACCGCCTTTGTTAGGTCGATGGAGTGTCTGAACTACTTTGAGCACAACTTCGATTTTCTTGTGGATGCCTTGGAGAGGCTGTCCGGAAAAACGGGAATGGAGGCTGGGAGCATTGGGATGCTTGTAACCATCCCGCACTTTTATGAGAGGGATGTAGAAAGGGCCAGCTCCTATGACGGCAAGTTGAAGGAAACTTATGGCTATACAAAATTTGGAACGCATCTGGTTGAGGACTACATCTCCTCCGCCTGGCACTCAGCCCTTGACGTTATTTACAACCATGGGGGAAAGAAGAGGACGGAGTGGGGGGACATTTTTGAGGGGCAGGAGGAGAGCCTGTACATCCACAGATTGTTTATTGAAGTTGAGAAACCTGAGGAAAACAAAATCCACGACAAGGCTCCCTTTACAGAGAAATACGGGAGAGATTACGCTCACGACTACATAATGCATGCGGCGAAACTTGATGGTGAGGTGAGTGAGAGCATTTTGAAGGAGGGCGAGGAGTACACCTATGCGGAGAGGGCGAGGTACTGCGAGAGGGATGAAGTCAGGGTGGACCAGCTTTTTACCGTCATAAAAAAGCTCAGAGAAGATAAGTGCAGAAGGGACTGCTATGTTGGTATTTCAAGGCCTTGGGACTTGCTGAGCGATGAGCCGCCCTGCCTGAGAGGTTACCAGTTCTCAAGGTACGGGGAGAAGCTGCTCGGTACTTTTTACATGCGCTCCAATGACGCTTATGGAGCAATGCATGCGAACATGTATGCCTTCGCCTTGCTTACCAAATACATAGCAGAACTTGCAGGATTCAGCTCCTATGGCTACAACCACTTTGCTTTAGATGCTCACATATATGCGGAATTCGTCGAGGCTGTGAGGGAAATTCTCTACCCCGAATCTCCCTCTTACCTCGATAAGGTCTCCGAAGGCAAGGGTTAAAAACAATGGCAACTGGATGAGAACAATGCTGGCCGAAACCATTGCAGCAATTTCTGTCGTACCAATGCTTGTCTACATAAAAACCCACCATAATTTCGCCGGTTTCCTTGGCTGGTGTTTGTTCTCCATCGCCTGTCTCGTGAAAATACCCGCTTATCTGGAATCGGCAGATTACTACAATACTTCTGTTTTCTTCCTTGCCTACGTCTTTTTTCTCTACATGTCTGTTAAAGTACTTCTCTCGAACTCACAGACCTTTGTTGAAGTTACGACCTTCTCCGCTCTTGCCTTCATGGTTTACTTCCCCTTTGCCTTCATTGAGCCCGTTGGAGATGTCCTGATAAGAATTACCGCCACCCTAACTGCGGGTCTGGCAAATGCACTAAGCTTTCCGGTTGTAATTGATGGAGATCTTTTGCTGCTAAATGGAAAGAGTGTGAGGATAATACTTGCCTGTACCGCCATTGAGAGCATGGCGCTTTTTACGGGAGCAACTCTTGGCATTAGGGCAGATGCCGACAAAAAGGCTGAAGCCTTCTTAATTTCTGTGCCTGTAATCTACATCCTGA
>DAINRD010000205.1:2584-3077 GCA_036742095.1 Archaeoglobus sp.
AAACGTTTTCGTTACGGTTGCCTTCGCCTATGATTGGTTTGGGGAAAACAGCTTTTACATTGCCCACCACATACTTTCAAAAATCGGCGCCACGATAGCTCTAATCCTCATTGCCTACGCAGTTTTCAGGCTGCTCCCTGAGCTGGCGGAGCTGATATACTCCCTGAAAGATGAGCTTGTGGGTGGTGAAAGATGATAGAAAGAAGCGGTTACGGTATCATAGCGGCCTGCCTGATTATCTCCGTCTTTTCCTACGTAGTTCACCCTCTGCTTTCGGCATTTTTCATCGGCTTTGCAGCCTTCACGGCATACTTCTTCAGAGACCCTGAGAGGGAGATTGGAGAGGGGGTTGTTTCACCGGCGGACGGCAAAATCGACTTTATTGAGGGAAGGAGGCTGGAGATTTTCATGTCTCCCTTTGACTGCCATGTCAACAGGTCTCCATGGAGTGGCAGAGTACTGGAGGTGAAGTTCATTGAGGGTAGCACACCAC
>DAINRD010000206.1:0-3044 GCA_036742095.1 Archaeoglobus sp.
GCAGAGGTCATTGAAAGCCGGCAGCACAACAACTCTCCTCCCTTCAGCTTCTCCAGCGAGAAAAACTCTTTCTCTGTATCCTCCCGCTTCATCTCTGATAAAGTATGCGGGATGAGCATGGCCAAAAATTAAAACCTTCGCACTCCAGACATCATCGCCGGGAATGGCGTGACCATGGAATATTCCATACTTTCCAATCCTCACATCCTTCTCCCCTTCCAGACCAATATCATGGTTTCCCTTTACCAGCACAAGCTCCGTAATTCCTCCAACTTCGGATACGAACCTCTCCCAAAGTCCCCTTTTTCCAATATGCTTCAAATCACCTGCGACAACGAGGGTTTCAACCTTCTCAGCGACTGATAGGGCCTTCTCTATTACCTCAAAATCGTAGTGCCTCAAAAGCCCGAGATGGAGGTCAGCAATGACAGCCTTTTTTCCGATAAAAACCACATCACCCTCAATCCTCATTGCTGGAAGACCTCTTGTTCCACCTCGTCCAGATAATCTTCAATATCCACACCCACTTCCCTCGCAACAATAAGGGCAGCAACAGGAAAGCTAACAAGGCCACCTAACCTGTCCTGCTTTTCGTTAATCATGGATACAACTTCATGATTGCTCTTTCCCGTTTTAATGGCTATCTCCTCAATTATTCTGTCAGTTACAGATCTCGAAAGTAATGAAGAAAGCTCTGGTTTGAAGTCAGAAGTGTCCACATCCTCAACGTCGAAGGTTGGTTTTAGCTCTTCCTCCCCCTCAAGTAAACCCTCCTTCAAAGCCTCCTCTACAACTCTCTTACTGTCCTCGTGGGTAAACCAGTTCAGGTCGAAGCTCATAGTGTAGATTAGCTCGCTTCGCTTCATTTTTCTTTTTCCCTTACTTTTGAAGACAGCAGCAATAACCTTCCGCATCATTTCACGAGAAGAAAGAATCGAGCGTTAAATTTTTTCCCTTCTTCGGTCTTTTTACCTCCTCCCTCCTTTCCTCCTCTGTCCTCTCTGTCTCCTCCTCTTCACGCTCTTCCACAACTCTTTCCTCCTTACTGGCTCTCGCATACGCTTCTAAAAAGGACTCATCCTCAATCCTGTGCAGCCCCTTGCTCTCTACAACCTCCCATATTTCCTCACCCCTATCTCCTACGAGGAACTCCAGTTCATCCTTTGTGAACTCGTAGAAAGCTGCAATGGTGGCTGCCCTTTCAACATCGAGTTCTTGAAGAAGCAGCCTTACTACATACAACATCTCAGAATGAGCTTTTTTCGTTGAAAGATGACTGTATTTCCCAATTTTTGAGAGCACCCTCTTTGTCATCTCTCTGTGCTGCCTTTGCTCGAACAGTCTTTGCCATACGGAAGGTCTCCTGTATCTTGTAAACCCCTTATTTGGCTCCTCTTTCATCTGCTGCACTCCTACAGTCATCAAATAACTCGCATACTTCCACAACCTGTAATACTGTCTCCTTCTCACTCTCCCAAGGAAAATGTCGGCCCTTGAAAGCATTCTATATGCGCTTTCCATGTCTTTCCCGGAATACTCCAGTGGCAGGTTTTCGTCTACCCAGTGGATGATGTCCTCGGGTGATTCGTCGAGCAGCATTGCCTCACTGTAAACTGCTGGATTGCTGGTTTTGAAAATCATCTGCATTACCTTAAAAATGTCCCTTTCCTGTGTTCTCTTGGTGAGGAAGATATCCTCCGCTTTCAACTCCTCCCTTCCTTCAGCGAGGGCCTGAAAGTCATTTACTGCTGCCCTCATGTCCCCTCCGGAGTTCTCGGCTATTGCAAGAAGTGCTGATTTTTCAACCCTGATCCCTTCCTTTGAGGCAATCCTTTCAAGAACCTTCACAATCTGCTGCTTTGTAAGCCTTTTGAAGCTCACCATCTCGCACAGGCTTCTCAACTGGGGCGAGAGCTTGTAGGGCTCGTTGGCTATGAGAATTATAGGCTGAGCGGGCTTTCTCTTCAGTAGTCTTATTAGAGCTGCCTCACCACCAGTGTCTTCCTTCTTGTGAATGTTGTCAACTTCATCCAGAATTATCAGCTTCATCTTACCTCTTTTTGAAGAAAGAAACTCTCCCTCATCACTTATTGTTTCATTAAAAGCCCCTCCACCAACAATTCTCTCGATAATCTGCCAGTTTCTCTGGTCGCTGGCGTTGAGCTCAACCACTTCCCAGCCTAAGCTGTTCGCAAGGGCAAGAGCCAGGGAGGTTTTACCAACCCCAGGTGGACCTGCCAGTAGAAGAGGTTTACTACCCCTTTTCCACCCCTCTGCCCATTTAAGAACTTTCTGAATGATATCCTTTCCAGCCACAACCTCCTCGATTGTCTTCGGGCGGTATTTCTCAACCCACAGCATTCAAAATCCCTTTCGCTCGACTGTATATCACTTTATCTAAGAGAACGATGGTATTATTTTCTCTGCATAAACCCTCAGGACATACTTGGGGTCAGGTCCGATGTTGATCAGCATGAAGTGTTTGACTCCAGCCTTAATGAACTCCTCAATCTTATCTATACACTCCTCAGGAGTTCCAACGATGAAGAAGTCCCTGACCATCTCCTCAGTAACCAGCGATGACAGCCTGACAAACTCCATTAGCATCTCATCCTCAAGAAGAAGCTGCTCAAAGTAGAACTTCTTTGAGAAGCCTTCAGGTAGTTCAAGCTCGTATCCCGCCTGCTCAGCTTTCTCTGCAGCAGAAACAACTACTCCTCCAAATTGTTTTGCCCTTTCCATAGCCTTTTCTGAAGAAGTATCAACTGCAGTGTAAATCTGAAGTGCAGTATCTATCTCCTCCAGCTTTCTTCCCGCCTTATTGCATCCCCTCTCAACGTCCTTCAAGTTCTCTCTGTAGGTCTTTGGTGTCTCTGCAATGGGCATCCAGCCTTCGCACATCTCCCCCGCAAGCTCCCTTGTCCTCACACCATTTGCTCCCAGATAAATTGGAATGGTCTTCTGGAGAGGTTTTATTTGCAGAAAGGCTTTTTCAAGCCTGAACCTCTTGCCCTCGTAGCTGAACTTCTCTCCCGTCCAGAGCC
>DAINRD010000207.1:0-2008 GCA_036742095.1 Archaeoglobus sp.
TAATGCCCAGGCACCCTCACAACCTGAAGGTTTTTGCCCGTTGAAACAATTTCCGCAAGCTCCTGTGTTTTATCATCGTAGGCGCATATCTTTATGGCCCCTCTTATGCAGACAAAGTAGTCAATCTGTCCCCTCTCATGCTTATGCCATGCCCTCACGATTCCTGGATAGGTTACTGACATGTTCGCCTGAAGAATTTCATCCTCAAACACATCCCAGTCTCTCCGCATTATCTCTGTGAAGAAACCCCTCTCATCTGCATAGGTTTTGAGCGGTTTAATAACAATACCGGGCAGCATACTACCACCAATCAAACCAAACCCTTCTCAGCCAAATAATCTCTTAAAGCTTCCCTCCAGTGCCTTATCTTAATACCAATTCTTTCGAGTTTGTAGTTTTGCAGGGCAGAGAAAGATGGCCTCCTTGCTATCCTGTTAAGCTCGCTCGACTTTATTGGCTGAATTTCCACATTCCAGCCGAGAATTTCGAAAATGGCCTTTGTAAATTCAAACCACGAGCAGTATCCGTCGTTTACCATGTGGTAAATTCCATATTCGGGACGTAACCTGAGAAGCTCCTTCATAGCGATGGCAACATCCTTGGTGTATGTAGGGCTCATAAACTGGTCTGCTACTATCTTCAATTCCTGCCCCTTCTTTGCCATGTCCACAACCCAGTTCACGAAGTTACCGCCCTTTCCGCTTGCCCCAGCCTTTCCATACAGGCTTGCAACCCTTATTATGTAGTGCTTTTCCGAGTAGTTTTTCGTGAGAACTTCTCCAGCATATTTGCTCGCTCCGTAAACGTTTATGGGGTTAGGTTGGTCTGTCTCAACGTAGGGCTCCCTTTTCTCACCGTCGAAAACGTAGTCAGTGCTTATGTAAATATTGATTGCGTCAACTTCTGAAGCGATTCTGGCAACGTTGAGCGCGCCGATAGCGTTAACCGCAAAGGCCCTTTCCGCATAAATCTCTGCATCATCAACTCTCACATAAGCAGCAGTGTTTATGATCACGTCCGGTTTGATATCTTTCAGCACTTCAAGGCTTTCAGATACTTCAACATCAACATCCCCGTGAGTTAGCGGGTAAACTCTGAACTCTCCCTCAAGCACCTCAACAAGGTCCGTTCCAAGCTGACCTCTTGCCCCTATCACCGCAACCTTCATTCTACCATCTCAGCTTCCATGGCGTAGGGTGCAAAACCCTCTCATCTGCCAAGGGTTTCCACCACCACTCGTTCTGCAGGTACCACTCCACAGTCCTCCTTATCCCATCTTCAAAACTAACCCTCGGTCTCCATTTTAGCTCTCTCATTATCTTCCATGAGTCGAGAGAGTAGCGAACGTCATGTCCTGGTCTATCCTCAACGAACTCGATAAGGTCCTCGTCTTTCCCCATAATTTTCAGAATCGCCTTTACAACCTCAAGGTTCGTCTTCTCCTCTCCGCTTGAAATGTTGTAAACTTCCCTTTTCTCTCCCTTCTCCAGAACCTTCCAGACTGCCCTGCAATGATCTTCGACATAAATCCAGTCTCTCACATTCATTCCGGTTCCATAAATGGGCACAGTAAGGTTCATCCCAGCCCTAATTATTGTCTTCGGAATGAGTTTTTCGGGGAACTGATATGGGCCATAGTTGTTTGTACACCTCGTGATGGATGCATTGAGGCTATAAGTCCTCGCATAACCGAGAACAAGCACATCTGCAGCGGCCTTACTCGCTGAATATGGTGAAGATGGCATCAACCCATCTTTTTCTGTAAATGAGCCTTTTTCGATATCACCATATACCTCATCCGTGCTGATGTGCACCAATCTGACATCAGGATTGTGTTTTCTCGCCGCTTCGAGTATGGTGTAAACTCCGAGGAAGTTGCTTTCAATAAATGTTCGGGGGCTGGATATGCTCCTGTCCACATGACTCTCAGCGGCAAAATTCACCACCGCATCAACTTTTTTAATTAGATCGGAAAGGAGCTCGTAGTCATTTATGTTTCCCTTAATGA
>DAINRD010000207.1:2018-3026 GCA_036742095.1 Archaeoglobus sp.
CTATGAACCCCATTCCTCCCGTAACCAGAATCTTCATCATCCACCTCAAAGCAAAATTTCCGAGTAATCTCCAATGGTAAATTTGAGGAACCTCTTTCGGTCGTTCTTTCTAATTCTGACATTCCTTCCAATAAGGCTCTCCTCCACTCTCTCAACCCCCTCAAGAACGGTGTCGCTGAGAACTATGCAGTATTCCAGCGAGCTGTTTTTAATAATCGTTCTCTCCCCAACGCTTGTGTAGGGTCCGATGAACGAGTTCTCGATTACGCAGTCTTCGCCGATGACCGCTGGCCCCCTTACTGTGCTGTTGATAATCTTGGCCCCATCTCCAATCTCAACCCTCCCCTCAATTTGTGATGCCACAGCCTCCCCTTTCACATTCCTTTTGACCCTTTCATCGAGAATCGTGGCATTTACCTTCAGTATGTCCTCTGCCTTGCCAGTATCGAACCACCAACCTTTCAGCTTCGCATAACCCACATTATAGCCGTTTTCAATCATTTTTTGTAGCGTGTCTGTAATTTCAAGTTCCCCTCTCCAGCTCGGCTTGAGGTCTTTGATTATGTCAAAAACAACAGGTTTGAACATATATACGCCAATTACCGCGTAGTTGCTGGGCGGTTCTTTTGGCTTCTCAATGAGCCCGACCAGCCTCTCGCCCTCAAACTTGGCAACACCAAAGGCTCTTGGATCTTCAACCTCCTTGAGAAGTATGAAGGCGTCAAAATCTTCCTCGTCAAATCTCTTAACGTAATCCTTTATGCCATCCTGAGTCAGGTTATCGCCGAGATAAACTACAAACTTTTCATCACCGACGAACTCCTTCGTAAGATAGACTGCATGAGCAATGCCGAGTGGTTTACCCTGATGGATGTAGGTAATCCTGCATCCGAACCTTGAGCCATCTCCGTAATGCTCTTCAACCATTTCTGGATAGGTTTCTCCCAAAATTATAGCTATGTCTTTTATTCCAGCAGAAATCATGTCCTCAAGACAATACTGGGAAAC
>DAINRD010000208.1:0-2991 GCA_036742095.1 Archaeoglobus sp.
GCTGGTTATCTTCGACGATGTGTTTGTTCCGTGGGAGAGGGTTTTCATGTGCGGAGAGTATGACTTCGCCTCTCAGCTTGTTGAGGTCTTTGCAACCTACCACAGGCAAAATTACGGAGGATGTAAGGTTGGCGTGGCTGATGTGCTGATTGGTGCGTCAGCGGCAATTGCAGAATACAATGGAGTAGAGAAGGCATCGCACATTGTGGATAAGCTGACTGAAATGGTTCATCTGGCTGAAACATGCTGGTGCTGCTCTCTCGCCTGCTCCTACGAGGGTTTCAGAACACCTTCAGGGGCTTACATGCCCAATCTTCTGCTTGCGAACATAACGAAGCTCAACATTACACGCTTCCCCTACGAATGGTCGAGGCTGGCTCAGGATTTGGCAGGTGGTTTGGTGGCGACGACACCTTCGGAGCTGGACTACAAAAACCCAGAAACGAAGGAGCTGGTGGAGAAATATCTTAAAGGGAAGGCCGATGTCCCGACAGAACACAGAATCAGGATGATAAGGCTTATAGAGAACCTGTCAATAGGGGCTGAGCTGCCTGAATCGATGCACGGGGCAGGCTCACCGGCAGCCCAGAAGATAATGATATGGAGAAGGGCAAACATCGAGATGAAGAAAGAAGAAGCAAAGAGGGTTGCAGGAATTCTGCCAGATGAGGATTTTGAAAGGGTCAGAGGTGGAGAAAAGAGGGAATGAGAGTCGGGGTAAAGTACTGCGGGGGTTGCAATCCAGAATACAGGCGTGAAGTTATCGAGGAAATGCTTAAAAAGCACTTTGAAATTTTTTATTCCGACAACGTGGAAATTCTCGTTTTGATCAGCGGTTGTAAGAGGGCATGCGTTGCAGATGATATTGACCATACAGGCTCAGTCATTGTCGATTGTCTTGTCAGTGAGGCCGAAGTTGTGGAGAAAGTGGTCAAGTTGATGGAGAGCAGACAAAAACGTTCTAATCGTTAACCAACTGCTCCGCGCTCCCTGATGTGAGCCCCAACCTCTGCATCGGAACCTAAGGAGAAAAAATTAAATATTAACACGCCTAAAAAAAGTTGAATGATAGACGTCATAATGACTGGAGAGTTGTTGAAGACTGTAACGAGGGCAATAGTGGCGCTCGTCAGTGAATCAAGAATTCATTTTCAGGAGAGAGGTTTACACTCCCGTGCAGTTGACCCCGCAAACGTGGCAATGGTGATCGTCGATGTGCCGAGAGAAAGCTTTGAAGTTTACAAAATCGAGGACGAGAAGACGATTGGCGTTGATATGGACAGAATTTTCGACATAAGCAAGTCCATTTCTGCCAAAGATCTGGTTGAAATGATGGTTGAGGACGAAAGCACTCTGAAGGTAAAATTTGGGAGCGTTGAGTACAAGGTATCCCTGATTGACCCGTCCGCAATAAGAAAGGAGCCCAGAATTCCAGAATTAGAGCTACCGGCAAGGATTATAATGGATGCTGGAGAGTTCAAAAAGGCCATTGCCGCAGCGGAAAAGATAAGTGATCAGGTTGTGTTCAAATCCGACAGAGATGGTTTTAGAATTGAGGCAAAGGGAGACGTTGACAGCATAAGCTTCCATATGACTGAAACTGAACTCATTGAGTTCAATGGTGGGGAAGCGAGAAGCATGTTCAGCGTGGACTATCTCAAGGAGTTCTGCAAGGTTGCAGGGAGTGGTGACCTTCTTACAATACACCTCGGGACAAACTACCCCGTTAGACTCGTCTTTGAGCTTGTAGGGGGCAAGGCAAAGGTTGAGTATATTCTGGCGCCTCGCATAGAGTCAGAGTGATTGATGCTCCCCCTTTACCCAATTTTAACTCGCTATCCCTTTCTGAAAGCTGCCTCGTCGGTTTTTTCCTTTGATCTGGAAAGTGAACTTAAAAATAATCCTGATGCCATTGAAAAAGCCCGAAGAATTGTGAGTAGTGCGATGGAGGGGAAAGTGGAGAGGGATAGGTACGTCGAGGAAGCAGAATTTTTCTGTCTTGGCTGCGAGGAACGTTGCTACGAATGTCCTGAGATTGGAAGGCTTGAGAAGTGCAATCTCTGCATGAAGTGCTTTGAAAACTGTAAACTTGTTTATCCGCCAGAAATTGTTTTTCAGTTCACTACAAAAGCTAAGCTTTCACTTCTGACCTACATTGCCTCCAGGATGATGGTTTCGTCGATGGAAGACTGGGTGAGGATGAGGTATGCGGTGAATGAAGCCAGCTACTACTCTGGACTGCTCGTTGAGGATGCTGGTGAGAGCGGGAGAGAACCGATTGTAAGGCTTGTTGCCCTCGATCTTGGGATAAAGCTGAGGGGATGGAATTTGCACGTTTCAACTTACGTCAGAGCATCTTCGAGGATAAGAGACGACAGGTGGAGGTTGGTGAATAGAAAGCTGAAAGATGGATACGTGGAGACAACCAAGGCCGAATTTTTGAGAGTTTTAGAGGAATTGTTGAGGATTAAGCTTTTTGAAAAAGTTCCTGTCAGTGATGTTGTCAGCGATGCAGTAAGAGAGCTTTCAAGAAAAGCAAGAAAGGAATCTGAGAAGTTTACAATGGATCTGGGCGACGTCGACCTCAACTGTCTCCCGCCGTGCATGAGGGAAATACTCTCAGAACTGCAGAGGGGTATGAATGTACCGCATACAGCAAGATTTGCCATCACGTCCTTTCTGCTTAACATAGGAATGAGTGTTGACGAAATAATATCTCTTTTCAAATCCGCCCCCGATTTTGACGAAGAGAAGACGAGATATCAGGTAGAGCATATCGCGGGTGAGAGGGGGAAAGGAGCGGAGTATACCTCACCCTCCTGCGACACCATGCGCACCTACAACAACTGCATAGCAGATTGCAGAGTGTCACATCCACTAATTTATTATAAAAAATGTAAATCGAAAAAATAGTTTTTAGAGCTCCCTGAGAGCAATCTTTATGTCCTCAACCTTTACAGTTTTTCTTCCAGCGTGCTTAGCGAGTTCAGA
>DAINRD010000209.1:0-2984 GCA_036742095.1 Archaeoglobus sp.
CGGAATCGCGCTTTGCGGAAAGCCGGAATACGGAAAGCTAAGTTTCTATGAAGACCCTCTACCAACGAATTGCTGCAATGCATGGTTCTGCAAGGGAAGCAGGATGATTGGAACAAATCTGGCAGTTTTCTACTACGGTTGTAACTTTGACTGTCTTTTCTGCCAGAACTGGACACACAAGCATTTCAAGAATGTAAGGCAAGTTTCAGCAGAGGAACTTCTTATAGCTGCGGGTAAAAAGAGAGTAAAGTGCATCTGCCACTTTGGCGGCTCTCCAGAACCCCAGTTACCTTTCGCTCTGAGATTCAGCAGGAAGGCTCTTGAATTGAGAGAAGATTTGATGATTTGCTGGGAATGGAATGGGGCTGGAAACACGTCTCTCGCTCTGAAGGCTGCAGAACTCAGCTCAAAATCGGGCGGGACGGTTAAGTTTGACCTCAAGGCGTGGAATCCCAATCTGCACACCCTTCTAACAGGGAGGGATAACGAGGGGGTCAGAGAGAACTTTGAGAGAGTTTTTGAAAAATATCCAGAGGTTCTTTCGGCCACGACCCTTCTTGTCCCCTACTATGTCGATGAAAGGGAGGTAGAAGGCATTGCGAAGTTCATAAGCTCTCTAAGCCCTGAAATACCCTACAGTCTCCTCGTTTTTCATCCAGACTACAGAATGTCAGACTTTCCAGTAACGCCAGTTGAGCAGGTCAGAAAATGCTATGCAGCAGCGAAAAAACACCTGAAGAGGGTAAACATTGGAAATCTACACCTTCTTGGACTTTAAAAGCTCTATTATACCGTCAAATGTGTATTCTTTTGGCACCTCAGCTTTGATGCCAAACTCCGCCAGAACCTTTGACGTTGGGGGGCCGATGGCCACAACCAGTGTCCTTTTCAAAGACATTAAGCACTCATCATCGCAAAGTTCGAGAAAGCTCCTCGCAATCATGCTGCTGGAGAAGACAACGGCATGGTAAAAACCACTTTTTACTTTATGAACCTCCTTCGTCTGCTCATCGCCCTGTAGCTTCTCAATTCTGTAAACTTCAACATCCCTGAAATCGCAGATTTCTGCAAGCCTTTTCAGAACCTTACTCCCCTTATTGCTCCTGAACGCAACAACTCTCTTTCCTGCAAGGAAGTCTTTGAACTCTCTGTAAACACTCTCAGAGTCAAATTTCGATGGGATGAGAATTTTTTCAGCCCTTAGCATTTCAGCAGTTTTCTTTCCTATGGCTATAACAGTTTTCAGCTTTATTCCCTTCTCTGTCAGAACTCTGGCCGCGTTCTGGCTGGTTACAATGGCCACATCGTGCTCTGGAACCTCAAAGTCCACATAGCTGAGCCTGATGAAGGGGCATCCGTAAGCTTCTAACCCGTTTTTGCGAAAAATCTTCAATGTTTGGTCGAGAAGCTCTTCTGGGCGGAGAATCAGAACTCTCATAGCAGCTCAATTCTCAGGTCTTTGAGGAAGGGGTACTTCTCCCTAACCTCGTAAACTTCAGAAAGTCTGATGTCGCTCATCATGACTTCCTGATACTCCGACGCCTCTATCAGCACCGCTCCTGAAGGGTCTACAAGCATCGAATGCCCACCGTAATCCAGATCACCCTCAACGCAGTTCACACCAGCAACAAAAACCTGATTTTCAATGGCTCTCGCCTGCAAAAGAACCCTCCAGTGCTCGATCCTCTCCTTTGGGAACTCTGCTGGTATCGCTATTATCTCCGCGCCCATCTTCACGAGCTTTCTGAAGAGCTCAGGAAACCTCACTTCATAGCAGATAAGAAGGCCCACATTGCCGAGAGGAGTTTCAAAAACCTCAAGTTTGTCTCCGGCTTTGAAATATTTCTTTTCACTGGTGAGAGGGAAGAGATGGGTTTTCCTGTACTTTCCAATTATCTCCCCTCTGTGGATTATTACGGCTGAGTTGTAGAGGTCATCTCCTTCCCTCTCAGCAACTCCTGCTATGATCAGAATGTCTTTCTGCTCTGAAAGCTTCAGCAGAAGGGAAAGCTCCTCTTCAAGTGGCTCGACAGCTGCGTAATTGTGCTTGAAAAAGCCCGTGTTGAAGACCTCGGGCAGAATGACCATATCTGCTCTGACCTGCAAGGCTCTCTTGATCAGGCTCATACCCTTCATTATGTTCACTTCTCTATCAGGAAGAATTCTCTGCTGAGCCAGAGCAACTCGAATCTTTTCAGAGGTAGTCAATTATCTCCCCCTCCTTCGTGATTTTCCAGCCATTTTCACTTCTTTCAATGCAAAAACCCCACTCAAGGATTTTGAGGTGATAGTCAAGCTCCTTTCGTGTTAGATTTAGCCTTTTCATGATTTCGTCCTCATCAACCCCATCAGCTAACATTCTGAGAATCTCCTTTCTTACTGGGTTGGCCACAGCCTTGTGGTATCTCTCGTGGTATATTCTACTCTTCTCGATGCTTCCACTGTACTCCTCCCACTTGGCCATCTTTCTAATCTTGACAACTCCAATTTTAAATTTTCGAGTGGTTTATATATCCCTACGCCAAAGGCGGGGCTATGAGGGAAAAAGTGCTTTCAGTCCTCAAGAACTACGACACCTCCAGCATTCACATAGGGACCATAGGCAGCCATTCTGCCCTGAACATTTTCAGAGGAGCCAAGGACGAGGGCTTTGGAACAGTCTGCATCTGCAGAGAAAGGGAGAAAAAGGTTTATGAGAGTTTTGGGGTTGTTGACCACTTCATCACCATTACCGATTACCCTGAATTGCTTGATGAGGCGGTTCAGGAAAAACTCAGGGAGCTAAACACGATTCTCATTCCTCATGGTTCTTTTAACGCCTACATTGGGAAATTTGACTCCCTTCTGATTCCAATGTTCGGGAACAGGGAGCTGATGGTCTGGGAGACCGACAGAGTAAAGCAGAGGGAGTGGTTGAGCATGGCTGGAGTAAGGATGCCAAGGAAATACGAGAAACCAGAGGACATTGACGGATTGGCAATTGT
>DAINRD010000210.1:0-2970 GCA_036742095.1 Archaeoglobus sp.
ATTATAACAATCATGAGCGATTGAATGATTAACGACAGCTAAGCAAAGAGAACGTCTTTTAAATGACTAGTCTATTAATATCATGAAAAAGTATGATGCTATCGTCATAGGGACAGGCTCGGCAATGATAATAGTTCAGGGATTGCTGAGCATGAGTCCGGATGCGAGGATTGCTGTTGTTGACAAAGACAGGCCGGGAGGAATCTGCCTCACGAGGGGATGCATTCCCTCCAAGATGGTTATCTCGGTTGCTGAGATTATTGCAGACATTGAAAAGGCCAGAGAGCTTGGAGTTGAGGCTGAGATAAAGAGTGTGGACTTCGGAAGGATAATGAAGAGGATGAGGGAGAAGATTGACGGTGAGATGGAGCGCATTGAAGAAGCGCTGAAATCTCATCCAAACATCGACTTTTTCAACGATACCGCCAGCTTTGTCAAGCCCTACGTGCTCAAGGTGGGGGGAATGATAATAAAATCGGATAAAATCTTCATCGGCTCCGGCTCCCGCCCGATGATTCCGCCAATAAAGGGTTTGGAGGAGGCGGGCTATCTGACCAGCGATTCGCTGCTTTACCTAACGGAAATGCCCGAAAGCCTAGCTATTATTGGTGGAGGGTACATTGCAGTAGAATACGGCAACTTCTTTGCGAGGATTGGTTGTGATGTCAAAATTGTCGAGATGCTACCAAGAATCCTTTCCAACGAGGAGCCCGAAGTTTCCAAGGCAGTTCAGAAGGAGCTTGAAAGGCATGCGGAGGTCTTCACCTCCCACAGGGTTGTGGAGGTGGAGAAGAGAGGAGACAGGAAGTTTCTGGTTGCGGTTGACATGGAAGGGAACAAAAGAGAAATTGAAGCCGAGAATGTTCTGGTTGCTGTAGGCAGGGAATCCAACGCTGATTTGCTCAAGCCCGAGCTTGGAGGAGTGGAGGTTGATGATAAGGGCTGGATTAAGGTAAACAAATATCTCGAAACCTCTGCAAAGGGAGTTTACGCCATAGGTGATGCCAATGGTAAATATATGTTCAGACACGTAGCAAACAAGGAGGCTCTGGTTGCCTTCGAGAACGCCTTCAGGGGAAGGAAAATTGAAATGGACTACACCAGCGTTCCTCACGCTGTTTTTACTCAGCCTGAAGTGGCGAGTGTTGGAATGAGGGAAGAGGAGGCGGTGGAAAAGTTCTGGAAGGAGAACGTTCTTATTGGCTACGAGGAGATGAGAACAACAGGAAAAGGGCTCGCTTTAAATCTTGACGGTTTTGCCAAGGTCATTGTCCACAGAAACGGAGACATACTTGGAGCCCACATTGTCGGGAAATGCGCATCAATCCTCATTCAGGAAGTTGCAACCCTTATGGCTGTAAAGGCCTAATATCACGCCATCTTTCAGGGCTACCACATCCATCCCTCCCTGAGCGAGGTTGTTTCGTGGGCTTTCGGAAATCTTATGAGCGTTGATGACTACCACAGGTGGATTCTTGGGGGTTAAGGGGATACGGGTTTTCTTGAAAGCTGCTGAGGTTCTATTTGAAATTTGAATACATAAGGAGCTGGTTGTTTGAAGAGTGGAAGTATTTCGTAACATCGCAGTTTTGGTTGAAGAGAGGCTAATCAGAATTAAATCTTGGATGGAAAAATTAAACTATATGTGGAGTTAGGGAAGCACCCCCTGGTCTGGGGATGCCTCCACGTTTTAAACTTTTGTTATTACACATATATTTAATTTACGGATTTTCTTGGTTAGTTCAATATTTTTGTCTCACTTACAATTTCAGAGATGCTTTTGCATTCTATATCATAAAGGCTGGATATATCTTTAGCCAAAACCTTGCCTGCACCATCGAAATATGCCAAAACATCTGTATCGCGAATAAATTCGTAATCCCTATCTATGTTCAGAAACTTTACTCCTCCTTCTACCAACTGAGCATATTTAAGAACGTATTCGAATTTTGGTGAGTTTTCTATCCATTCTTTTTTTATCTGTCCGGGAACGACGTAAATGACAGGTTCAGCGTAATCTAAAGCTTCTGGGATTTTTGAGACGAAATCGGTGTAATGTATTTAATTTTGTTGGTTCCACAATGGGTGATTGACCCCTCGATATTATATTTCTCTAATAATTTTTTCAACTCTTGAACATCTAAGCGAATTGCTCCCTTAAGTAAGTTAATTTCCACCAATGAAAGCATGATGTCTGAGGCCGAAATGAATGGATTGCACTGGTCTCCTTTTGGAAACGTCTTTATTCTCGCTGAAATATTATTCTTAAGGATTTCCCAAGCGTATGTTACTTCGCCATCAAAGGAATCTAAGTGGATTTCAATGTCATGAAAACTAATTGCTTCATCATTGAATATGGCGCTCCAAGCTGCTACATAAGGAAAGTAGCTACTCAGGTGCCTAAGAAACTCTATGGTTTTCTTTTCTTGTTGCCTTTTTCTGCGGTCTTTTCTGTAATAAATAACTTTTTCAACTTTTTTAGTATTAAACGATGCAAACACAATATGAATTCTACAGGAATCTGCAATCACAATATTTACAAAGTTTTGAGCAACATCTTCAAAATTCTGCAAACCCAACTTGCGTTTCAACTCATAGCTTTTAAAAACGTTTCTCGGACTATTTATTTGATAGGCCGATTTTATCTCTTCTATAAAGTTTAGATAGCGTCTTTTGAACTCTACAGGTTCTTTTATCTCTAATACTACCCCCAAACATGCCTCAAAATTTCTGATCCTGATAAGTTTACTGTCTGACGCCAGCATAGCTCAATTTATACTACACGTATTTCAAATTTTGGTATTATGGCAAAATCAAAAAACTGCAATTTTAAAAACAAAAAGAAAATCAAACCTCAACAAAAACAACGCTGTTCGCCGTCTCAAGCATCTCCACTTCTCTACCCTCAATGCTTTTCTCAGTAACAGCCTCAAACCACTCGGCCTTAACCTCGACGCTCGCTCCATCGAG
>DAINRD010000211.1:0-2965 GCA_036742095.1 Archaeoglobus sp.
CAGATACACCCATAATTCTGGAGATCGATGCAAAAAGAGCGAGAGAAGATGGAATCAGGATAATAAAGGCCAACAAGACGATAGCACTGGCTGAAGAAATTCCTGCAAAATATATTAAAAGACAGATTGTTTTTAATCAGTACTCCTCGTCGTAGTAGTAGTCTTCTTCCTCCTCAAATTCGTCCTCAAATTCCTCTTCCTCCTCTTCAATGCTCTCAAGTTCGTCTATGTCAAATTCTTCATTGGTGTCGAGTAGTAGCAGTCTCCCTTCCTGATACACCATGACAGAGTTGCATAGGGAGCACTCAATTTCAACTCCTTCGTAGAGGTCTGTTATCTCAATCTCCTCTCCGCAGGACGGGCACCTTATCAACTTCACTGCCATATTCCCCAAGTCCAACATTCTCAAATTTAAATTTTGTGTTAGAATCCAAGCACGTAGATGATTACGAAGAACACTCCCATAAGCAGCAATCCAATTGGCACTCCAATTTTTGCCCACTCACTCATTGTGATTCTCAGCCTTCCAGCAGCGACGATGTTCGGAATGTTTCCTGGAATCAGCATACCACCTGAGATTATCAGACCCATCAGAGCACCCTTAATCTGAAGTTCTGTAAGCTGTGGCCCGATTTCTGCGGCAGCCAGCGTAGCATTGTCGAGAATTGCCGAGACCATGTTCACCCAGTAGATAATTTCCGGCGGGATTTTGGAGATGTACCAGTCAATTATGGGGGTGAAACCCTCACCGAGCAAAACAAGTGCTGCTATGAAGACATAAACTCTGATGGCTCTGACTATGACGGTTCTCAGTGTTTCTGTGTATTCTGGAACCTCTATTTTCTCCACAGACATGCGTCCAGCCCTGAAAGCGGCGTAAATTCCCAGTACAATCACTGAGGGAATTATGTATTTGCCCAAAAGCTCTGCAAGGTAGAAGAATTCTTCATCGAGCTTCTTAATTGCAATGGTCGACAGGGGCTCTCCCACTGGTGTTAAAGCAGCTCCAAAACCCACCGAAAAACAGGCAAGGACCACAAACTCGATTTTTGACCTTCTTTCGAGGGGCATGACCAGCGCTATTTCCGCGAGGATGACAGCAGAAACGATGACAGAAATTATGCTGGACACTAAGCCGAACACTGTAACAACGATAAAAACGAAAACCCTTATGCCCAGCCTCTTCAGTATATTGACAAGAAAGGAGTAAACTTGCTTGTTGTAGTAGTGAATTACCAAACCCACAATGAGTACAACCTGAAAGATGCCTATGGGGATTCCCATGAACTCCGATATCTTCACAGGAGTTTCGAGGGCTTCTATCACGAGTTCAAGGCTCCATAAACCACTGATTGTAACTGCCGCTATCCCCATTACAAGGAAGAAGGGTTCAAGGTTTTCCTCTACTTTTTTGACCCTGAAAGGCAGAATTAGAACCAATGCGAGGATTATAAAAAGGCCTGCGGCAATCAGCGGGTCTTCCTCCATATGGGCTTCCATGAAGAATTCCATCATTGACCACATATAATTTTTGCGGAACTTTTCTAAAGCAATCATAAATTTCATAAACATTCTGACAAACTTGCCGAAAAGCCGGGGTTGCAGAGAGGTACTGCGCCAGCCTTGAGAGCTGGTGCCCGTAAGGGCTCCTGGGTTCAAATCCCAGCCCCGGCGTGTTTGGATTTAATTTATTCTTAGGCTGCGTAAGCTGTTTTTGCAAATTGTGCAGGGAAAATCGTCATCTCTGAACTCCAAGAAAAATACCGGGCCCGCCGGGAATTGAACCCGGGTCGGAGGTTCCGGAGACCTCCAGGATATCCACTACCCCACGGGCCCTCAGATGATTCCCTCTTTCTCAAGAATGAATTTTGCCCACTTAAGCTTTTTTTGTTTGACTGGATTGTCAGCCTTTTCAAAGTCGAAGCCGTAGAGTTTAATGCTCCTTGCCCCAAACTTCTTGGCCATAATCGCAGCCCTGTCTCCATCAGTAAAACCGCCGAAGTTGTAGATTTTGTCGAAAGGTGTACTCTGAGTTGTTCCCACAAATTTTTTGACTACAGGAATAACCTTCCTTATCCTGTCCACATTGTCACCATGAGCGTGAAGAACAAGAATGCACCCTCTCTCCTCCAAACTGGCCAGGAGTTTTTCATCCTCCTCCATGTCAGTTACATGTACATGAGGAACATAATCGACCTTGTTTACGGCTTTTCCAGCAGTAATTACTACCTCCTCTCTGACACTCTCACCCTCATACGCCCCTCCAATCACAGCCACATCCTTACCCCTTAAAAACTCAAGCACAGAGCTTTCAAGCAGCCTGTCCCCAGCCAGCTCCCTCATCAGCCTTGCAGCTTTCTCATCCTCATCCCTGCTGAATCCGAAGTCACTGAGAATCTGCTCGTAAATTCCCATCCACTCTTCAAGTTTCAGCCTTCCACCTCCAGAATCTCGCTCTCCTCCACTGCCTTCCTTTCAAGCTCTTCAAGACCCTCGCATTTAACGACATCTTCAATCTTCGCCCTCGTTTCGGGATGCTGAGCAACCATGAAGCTGCAGCAGTCCTCGTAAGGAAGAATTGAAATCTCGTAGGTCCCAATTCTCTTTGCAATGGCAACAATCTCCTCCTTGTCCATTCCTATAAGCGGAGGTAAAACAGCAAGGTTTGAGGCTGAGTAAATCACATTTATGTTCTCAAGCGTCTGACTTGCAACCTGAGAAAGGCTGTCTCCCGTGACCACGGCCTTACATCCCTCCTTTTCCGCAATAAGGTTGGCCATCCTCATCATGCTCCTTCTGTAAACAACCATCCTGAGCTTTGAAGGAACCCTGTTGATTATCTCAAACTGCACATCCTTAAACGGAACCATGTAAAGCCTGACTTTTCCCTGATATTCCGCAAGTTTCTCAGCGAGCATACTTATCTTCTCTCTAACCTTCGGAGAGTGCATGGTCTGGTTGAAGA
>DAINRD010000212.1:0-2958 GCA_036742095.1 Archaeoglobus sp.
TCCTTTTTTCAGCTTCCAGCTCCTTCAATCTGGATTCAATCGAGGAAATCTCTCCCTTAATCTCATCAACCTCAATATCGAGTCTTCTGAGAAGCTCAATCAGCCTGTCCCTATCTCTGAGAACCTCTGCCCTCTCCTCCTTTTTTCTATCAAGTTCATCCTTCTTTTCAACAAGCCTGTCCCTTAGCTCTTTATGTTCCTTATCAACCTCCTCCAGCTTCAGTTTCAACAATTCCATTTTTGCAGCTATTTCATCAACTATTTCGCCGATGTGAACCCTTTTTATGGCATATTCCTCAAGTTCTGAATCAATGGATTCAATTTCCTCCTTTATCTTCGAAATTTCGCTTATCACCTTAATCGACTCATCGTCCAGTCTCTTAGCCTCGTCGAGGTAGAATCTCTCAGCTCTCCTTATTGACTCCAGTTCCGAAGTAAGTTCGAGTATTCTCGATTGTATCTCAGCAGATTTCTCATCTCCCAGTTCCGTTATTTTTTTAGCAAGCTCTTCAATTCTCTCGTTCAGCTCTGCAATCTTAGCGTTGATTTCCGGAATTTTTACGGTAAGTTCGTCTTTCTGCTTTTCGAGTCTTTCAAGCTCCTTCTCAACCTTTTCCTTCCCCTTTAATGCAGTGAGATAGTTGTGAGCCTTAAGATAACCTTCGTACTCTTCCTTTCTGCTGAGAACTTCTTTGTATCTTATAGCCTCATTTCTGTCCCTCTCAAGACTCTGCAGCCTGTCGCTAACCTCCGCAATTACAGCTTCAAGCTTTTCAATACTCTCTCTAACTCTTTCAAGCTCTTCAAGGGCTTTCTCCTTTTTTTCGTCAAACTCTGAAATGCCGGCAACATCATCGATTACTTTCCTCCGCTGAAATGGAGACATCTCTATTATTCTTGTCACATCTCCCTGCATTACGACGTTGTAAGCGTCGTTGTATATCCCAAACTGCGAGAGAAAGTTGTGAATCTCAGAGAGGCTCACGCTTTTGCCGTTCAAGTAGTAATAGCTGTAGTATCCCTTTTCAGTAATCTTAACCCTTCTCGCAACCTCATACTTCTTCCCATTCTCTGAAAAAAGAATGGACACCTCTGCCTCATTCTTCCCATTGTGAATTAAATCCGTAAGCCTCTCAGCCCTCAGCTGCTTTGTGGATGTCGAGAGGCCAAGACAGAAAAGAATCGAGTCGATTATGTTCGATTTTCCACTGCCATTGGGGCCAGTGATAACAGTAAATCCCTTGAAAAACGGAATTTCAGCTTTTTTACCGAAAGATTTGAAATTTTTCAGCCGTATTTTCTCGATATGCATCTTAATCGCATACGATTAACCCTTCTTCGTTATCTTCCTCCTTTTTACGGCTCCCCTTCTCTTCAGGTTCGATTATCCTGGGTTTAGCAACTTCCTTTCTCTTTTCTACGTAAACAGCATCATTTTCCTCGGCAACAATCGCCTTTTCAAGATGCTCCTCAACAATTTCACGTCTCTTCTCTTTTGAGACTTTCTCTTCCTTTTCAATGAGACTCTTGAGCTCACCTTTCACATAAGCAAGTTCAGCTATTATGCTCTCCAGTGCCTTCCTCAACTCCACAATCCTTGATTCGAGGTCAGAAGTTTTTTGAATTGGAGTACTATGCAAAACCCTCTGAATTTCTTCTCTCATTTCGGCTCTGAGCTGGCTGACAATCTCTAATTTAATTTTTTCGAGTTCTTCTCTGTTCATTCTTCTCAGCTCCGATAACTCTCTCTCCCTTTCAGCAAGCTTCCTTTCAAGCCTTTCGATTAGAATGTCTCTTTCCGACATTTTATAAAAGAAATGGTTAAAGTCATTAATAAGCTTTTTCCTTGATTTTCACTCACAGGTTATTTCGAACCATCCATTTGTAAAGGAGAGAAGTTATGATGGATGGCAAAAAACTATAGCAGATTAAAATTTTTAAAGCCTATTGAACACACCCATTACAAGCTCAGATATTTTTAAATTTCTTCAACCAATCAGATTCATGGAAGTTCTTTATGAGGTAAAGGTCGGGGACATATTGCTTAGGCTTGCTCAGGGAGATATAACCAGCTATCCTGCCAAGGCCATTGTTAACGCAGCAAACAAAAGGATGGAGCACGGATGTGGAGTTGCTTACGCCATTGCCAAGGCCTGTGCTGGAGATGCAGGTAAATACACTGAGATCAGCAAGAAGGCAATGAGAGAGCAGTTTGGTAGAGACTACATCGAGCACGGGGAGGTAGTTGTTACTCCAGCGATGAATTTGGAGGAAAGGGGAATTAAGTACGTCTTCCACACAGTAGGGCCAATATGCGGCGGAAAGTGGGATGAAGGGTTGAGAGAAAAGCTTTACAAAGCCTTCCTTGGCCCACTACAGAAGGCTGAGGTGCTGGATGTGGACTCAATAGCCTTCCCCGCAGTGAGTGCGGGCATTTATGGCTGCGATTTTGACAAAGTTGTGGAGACCTTCATTGAGGTTGTTAAGGGGTTCGGGGGTTCAAAGGTCAGGGAGGTGGCCTTGGTCATCTACGACAGGGATTCAGCTGAGAGGGCCCTGAAGATTACCCTGAAGATTATGCAGACACTATAATTTTTTATTGCAAATTTTGTAAGCAGAAAGAACTTCAACAAGTTGAGAAATATAAAAGCCCCAAAATGGTATTCGCAATCTGAAAATTTTTTTGTTTATTTTATAAACCAAAATTACCATTTTAGTCAATTTTTAGAAAAGCCTAAAAATCTTGAGTTTGCATTCTTAAACATGAAGTTGTGCGTACCGAGTTACAGAGGAGGATTGGACGATTACATTTGCGAGCACTTTGGCAAGGCTGAAAGCTTCACGATTTACGACACGGAGACGGGAGAAGTTAAGGTTGTAAAGAACACGAGCGAGCATTTTGGCGGGGTTGGCTACCCTCCAGAGCTGATAAAATCTGCCGGTGCTGATGTTGTGCTC
>DAINRD010000213.1:0-2952 GCA_036742095.1 Archaeoglobus sp.
CGAGAATGTGCAGAGCTTCAAATCATGTGAAAGAAGTTGTTTTCGGAGAGAAAATTGCGGTGAGATGATGGAGCCACTAAAAAAAGTATTGGAGAGTGCCAAAGCTAAAGGTTACAGAATTATAGACAAGGGGAGGATAACAGGGGAATCAGGGGTAGAGCACACTTTCGACGTAATGTTAATTGGCTCTAAAGGGAAGAGTTACGCCTTGACCTTCTTAGAAAAGCTGGGGTTCGAGCACGTGATACCATTACTGGCTTTCAGAAATCACTACAAAATTCCACACATTGTTTTTACACTGGAAATTGAACCTGGAGTCGAAAAACTTCTGAAAAACTCCAACATCATAGTGATGCACCTCAAAGATTTCTCAGTGGCTTACGACCATCCAGAAATAAAGGACGAGGAAATATTGCAAGCTTTTTTGAGAATGCTTGAAGAGGTAGGATGAAAATTTTTAAACTCAACGAATAGCGAGTCACATGGATTATCAAAAAATAGCTTTTGAAAGTTTTCGCGAAATTGTGGTTATCGCTCGTGGTGAAGTAATCGTTTTTGTGTCACCATCCGTCAGGATGGCTGGTTACGATGTTTCAGAGGTCGTGGGGAGAAAATTTTATGAGTTCATATCCGACGAGGATAGGGGAAGCATTTCCGAGATTTTGAACTCCTTACGTGAGGATTCTGAAGTTACAAAAAGATTGTTGGTGAAAAGAAAAGACGGCAAAAAAATGTGGTTGGAGGCCACATGTAAAAAAGTCAACGACCACATCGTTGCAGTGGCAAGGGATGTTTCGAGATTGGTGTCCTGTGAAACACTACTTAAAGGTTCTTTGGATTTGATGAGCTTTGTCCCGGATGATGTTGAAGAGCTGGAAAGAGCACTCAGAAAATACTTTCCGGATGCGAAGTTTTTGGAGGAAGTAAAGGAGTTTAATTTGAAGGAAAACGAGGTAACGTTGCCGGTGAAGTTTCAGGGTAAAGAACTTGGTGGCTTCTGGATCCATCTTCCCGACTGGTTTGAACTCGACGTTGATGATTTGAGACTGTTTGATTTTTTAGGGAGTATTTTAGCGAGGAACATGCTCATGATAGAGTCACGAAAAGTTATGAGAAGTTCCCTCATAGCTATAAAGGCAGCCTCAGAAAACTTTGCTACACTTGTAGACAGGATAAGGAATCCACTTGCCGCCATAAACGGCCTTGTGGAGGTAAAAGTAGGAGGGGAAGTTTACGAGAAAGTTCATGAGCAGGTTAAAGCAATTTCCGAGATTGTTAAAATCCTTGACGTTGAGTGGATAAAAATAGACAAAATTGCTGATGAGCTGATTAAAACTTTCAACCTCTTAGAAACTTTACCGGATAACCCTGACTGACTTATAAAAAGAAAAAGAGTTTAGACTTTCAACCCCAGCTCAGCAGCTTCTCTTGTCGCATCAATGGCCTTCCTCGGTTTAACGCAGTCTCCAATCTTGTAGAGCTCGCTTACCTTGCCCTGAAGCTCGTCGTATAGCCCGTTGTTTGGCTTTGTGCCGACAGCAAGGATGGCGGTGTCGCAGCTAAGCTCCTTCCTCTCGCCATTCTGCTCCACCACCACTGCACTGGGCTTGATTTCAACAGCCTTCGTGTTGGTGAGAATCTCCACTCCCTTTTCTCTGAGGTAAAGCAGCACCGTCCACCTTGTTGAGATGCCTATGTCCTGGCCAATTTTTGGAAGCATCTCCACGATGGTTACCTTCTTACCCTCATTAGCAAGCTCGGCAGCAACATCACAGCCAACTCCTCCTCCGCCAATAACCACCACACTGTTTCCGACCTCTGCCCTTCCCGCGAGAACGTCGAAAGCTGTTACAGCATTCTCAACTCCCGGAATTGGCGGGATGAGGGGAGAGGCGCCGACGGCTATTACTGCAACATCAGGTTTCTCTGCCAGCACCATTGCCACGTCAGCCTCGACGCCGTATCTTACATCCACACCAAGCTTTGGCAGGACGTTCATGTAGTATTTGCCCACTTCGGCAAATTCATAGGCCAAAGGCGATTTCGCAGCAAGGTTAAGCTGACCTCCCAGTTTGTCAGTTTTCTCGAATAAAACTACCTTGTGCCCCTTCCTCGCCAGAATCTCTGCAGCCATGCATCCTCCCGGCCCACCGCCAACAACCACAACCTTCTTTTGCTTTTCTGCCTTCAAACCGTCAAACTCCGCCTCTCTTCCCACCATTGGATTGACGAGGCATGTTACCGGCTGGGCCTGCATCACCGCATCCATGCAGCCCTGATTGCAGGCCACACAATAGCGAATCTCGTCAAATCTTCCCTCCTTCGCCTTTCTCGGCAGCTCGGGGTCGGCAATCAGAGCTCTGAGCATCGCCACCATGTCAGCTTTGCCTTCCTGCAGTATCTTCTCAGCCACAATCGGGTCGTTGATGCGGTGTGAAGCGATAACGGGAACGCTAACAGCACTTTTTATCTCTGCCGCAAGGTAAGCATATCCTCCCCTTGGAACGAGCATTGTTGTCAGGGGCTTTCTGGATTCGTGCCATCCTGCCATAACGTTGATGGCAACAACTCCAGCATCCTCAAGGATTCTGGCAATCTGCTTCATTTCTCTGACTGTGTTCCCTCCCTCGATGAACTCGTCTCCGGGGATTCTGATCATCACTGGATAATCGCCGCATTTTTCTTTGATTCTTTGAATTATCTCAACCGCAAATCTCGTGCGGTTCTCAATGCTGCCTCCATACTCATCCGTCCTCTTGTTTGTGGCAGGGCTGAAGAACTGGGAGATGAGGTAGCCGGCTGAGCCTATAAGCTCAACCGCATCAAAACCAGCTTTCTTTGCCCTAACAGCTGCATCTGCAAACTCCTCTTCAATCTGCAGAATTTCTTCCTTGGTGAGCTCTTTCGGAGTGCGCTTGGTGAAGATTGGAGGTGGTATGGGGGAGGGTGCGA
>DAINRD010000214.1:0-2939 GCA_036742095.1 Archaeoglobus sp.
TCCCACGCTCAGCGTTGTTTTAGGGACGGCAGTGGGAGAGGTTTTGGGGATAGAAAATGCACTTCAAGCATTTGGTGATAGAGTTGAGCGCAGGCTGGGGAAGGGAAGATTCTCCGAGGGATTCGTAGCGGCAACACTGCTTTACTGCGTCGGGCCCATGGCCATTCTCGGCCCCATTCAGGAGGGTCTGACTGGGGACATGTCGGTTCTGATGGCAAAATCACTGCTCGACGGTGTGGCGTCGGTTGCTCTCGCATCGGCCCTGGGCATTGGCGTTGCCTTCTCAAGCCTGAGCATCCTTGCCTATCAGGGATTTTTCGCTCTGATGGCTGCACAGCTCAGCAGCGTTGTTACTGAGAGAATAATAGCGGAGTTCACCTCTACCGGAGGGCTGCTTGTAATGGGTATAGGAATAAACCTTCTTGAGCTCAGAAAGCTGAGAGTGGGGAACATGCTTCCAGCGCTGATTTTTGCTCCTCTTATTGTGGCAGTTCTGCAGCTAACTGGCCAATGAGGTAGTTGAACCTGCAGTCCTTAATCTTTACCTCAACAAACTCCCCCACCGCTCCCTCAGTGACGACAGCCCTGTAGCTATCCATCCTCGCCAGATTTCTGCCATTTTTGCCCTCCTTGGTGACCAGTACTCTGAACCTTTTTCCGACAAAGCGCCTGTTATTCTCCAGACCAATCTTTCTCATCAAATCCGTCAGCTTCCTCGACCTCTCCTTCTTTATCCATCCCGGAATGTCCTTCAGCCTTGCCGCAGGGGTGCCTTTCCTTGCAGAGTAGCGGGTTATGTTCACTATGTCGGGCCTCGTTTCTTTAATCAGCTCGTAGCTCCTCCAGAAAGCCTCCTCGGTCTCAGTTGGGAAGCCAACTATTATGTCGGTGGAGATTAGAACATCATCGAATGACTTTCTGAAAGCCTCAACAACCTCAACGTAGTCCTCAACCGTGTGGTTTCGCTTCATGTCCTCCAGAATTCTGTTGTCTCCGCTCTGAACAGGGATGTGGAGGAACTTGTAGATTTTTTCGCTGCTGTAAGCATTGATTAGCTCATCGAGCATTCTGACGGCATGCTGGGGGTTCATCATCCCCACTCTAACTCTGAACTCCCCCTCAATCTCCGAAATTTTTCTGAGCAGTTCAGGGAGCATCGCATTTCCCTTATCAAGGCCATAAGCTCCCGTGTCCTGAGATGTTAGCTGAATTTCCCTGAAGCCGGTTTTTACCGCCAGCCTGACCTCCTCTACAATTCTGTCCATCGAGAAGCTTCTCAGCCTCCCCCTCGCAAATTTCGTGGCGCAGAAGCTGCACGAACCGAGGCATCCCTCTGAAATCGATACAATGGCGATGACGTTCTCCCTCAGCCTGCACTTTAAGGGAGAAAGCTCAGCCTTGTCGATGAATCTCCTTTCAGTGAAGAGCTTTCGCCCGTTTAAGGCAGAGTAAACGGCATCAACAACCATGTCGAGGTTGTCGGGCGATATCGCGGAGTCTGCGATGTCAAGGGCTTCACGGCTTATCCTCGTTAAACAGCCTGCAAGGACAATTTTCTTCCCGCTCCTTTTCAGCTCAACCATTCTGCGGATGATTTTTCTCTCGGTGAAATCAATAACACCACAAGAATTCACCACCACAACATCTGCCTGCTCAACTGGAGAAAGCTCGAAGTGCCCTGAAAGCAATCCTCTCATTATGTCCGAATCCGCCTGATTCGTCGTGCATCCGTAGGTTTCAATCGCAACTCTCACCTTCATGGCTCAGTCCAGCAATGTAAGAAAAGCTGTTAAAAAGCGTTGTGTATCCAATGCATTATGCTTCAGGTGCTTTACAGATTCATTAAAAGGCTGATTTTAAGCCTGAGAAGGAGGACAATTCTGATTTACGCCGGAATTTACGTCCTGCTCCTCTGGACCATTTCATCCATCCTTTTTCACCTTTTCGAGGGGATATCTCTTTTTGACGCCCTTTACTGGGCCGTAACGACGACCACCACTGTCGGGTATGGGGATATTACTCCTTCAACGCCCGAAGGTAAGGCAGTGGCGATGTTCGTGATGATGAGCGGAATTGGAATTCTGGGCATTTTTCTCGGAACTACTGCAGAAATTTTAATCGAGCACGGCATGAGAAGGAAAAGGAGGGTGGATATGGAGGGTCACGTACTGGTTGTGGGCTGGAACAGGATGGCTGAGGTTGCGGTAAAGGAGTTGCTTAAGGACGGTCTTGAGGTGGCTGTCGTTGCCAGTGTTGACGAGATTCCCTTAGAACACAGCAGGCTTGAGTTTATCAGAGGAGACCCGGCGGATGAGGAGAATCTGATGAGGGCTGGAGTGGAGAAGGCAAAGCACGTCCTGATTTCTGCAGGCAACGATACTGAAACTCTGATTGTGGCGATAGCTGCGAAGAAGCTGAATGATGCAGCGAGGATAACGTGCATCGTTTCAGATTCGAGAGTTATGAGGGCTCTGGAAGGAGTGGGAGTTGACCAGGTGCTTTCGGTGGACGATTTTTCCGGTTTGGTACTGTGCAGGTCTGTTTTCTCTCCCCGCCTCTCTATTTTCCTCAACGAACTTATGTCAACGAAGGGAATGGACATCTACGAGGAAAAGATTGACGAGTTTGCGGGTAAGAGCGCAGGAGAGTTGCTTTTGGAGATGAAAAGGAAATACAATGCCGTTTTTGTTGGCGTGGTGAGGAATGGGGATGTGATAATCAATCCGCCCGAAGACTTCGTTATTGGTAAGGAAGATGAGGTGATTTACATAGCAGAGAGAAGGATTGGAGGGACTGGAGGGACTAGAGGTGGGTAAGAAGAGAACCTAAACGCTCGATAAAACATTTGCTGAACCTAACCTTTCAGGCGCTCGAATTTTAAACTTTCACGAAACCGCCTTCTCTCTGAGCATACATCAAAAACCTCGTGAGAAGGAAGT
>DAINRD010000215.1:0-319 GCA_036742095.1 Archaeoglobus sp.
CGTTTCGTTGTACAGATACTCAGCTATGTGCAGTGCAGTATCCAGCCCGATGAGATCCATCAACTCAAAGGGTCCCATGGGGAAGCCGAAAGCCAGCTTGCACATCTCGTCAATCTCCTTGATGCCCGCGATGCCAATCTCGAAGAGTCTCACAGCCTCAACGAGCCACGAGTTGATGAATCTGGTTGTGAAAAAGCCTGGACCGTCTCCAGCCTCGATGGGAATCTTGCCCATCTTCTTCGAAAGCTCAACGGTGATGTTGAAGGTTTCATCGCTCGTCAGTGCTCCCCTTATGACCTCAATCAGCTTAATCACGGGA
>DAINRD010000215.1:589-2936 GCA_036742095.1 Archaeoglobus sp.
CCACATCATAGCCAGTTCTCGCAGCCACCTGAGCTATTCCATGCCCCATAACTCCGGCGCCAACAACTCCAATAACCTTAATATCCTCCAGCTTCATTCAATCACCTCCCTCAACAAATTTCCAGAAGTCGGGCTTTCTCTTCTCCATGAAGGCGTTTCTACCCTCAAGCGACTCCTCAGTGCCGTAGTAGAGGCTTAAACCACCCACACCAAGCTCCGTTATGCCTGCAAGGCCTTCAGTATCAGCAAGAAAGGCATATTTGAGCATTTTCAGGGCAGTAGGGCTTTTTTCAAGCAGCTCGTTGCACCAATTCTCCACCTCTTCGTCAAGCTTTTCGTGGGGAACAACAGCATTGACAAGGCCCATTTTGAGAGCTTCTTCAGCGGTGTAGAGCCTGCAGAGGAACCAGATTTCCTTCGCCCTCTTCATTCCAACGTTTCTCCACAGCTCTCCAGTCCCAAACCCCGGGTCGAAGCTGCCCACCCTCGGCCCTGCCTGACCGAACTTTGCTCTGTCAGAGGCTATTGACAGGTCGCAGTTCACCTGCCATACATGCCCACCACCGACAGCGTAACCATTGACTCTCGCAATGACGGGCTTCGGAATGTGCCTGATGAGAAAAGTGACTATCTGCCACCCCACCTCAAGCGGTAAAGCAGCAATAGTCCCCTCAAGTTCCTCGCTGCTGTAGCTGTATCCGCCCAGATCTCTGATGGACTGGTCTCCACCAACGCAGAAGGCTCTATCACCAGCACCCGTGAAGACGACGACCCCAATCTTCCTGTCCGTCCAGGCGTCAATGAAGGCCTTGCTTATCTCGTAAACAGTCACTGGCGTGCAGGCGTTCAGCTTTTCAGGGCGGTTGATGGTTATTTTCGCCACTCTCCCCTCTTTCTCGTAGATTATGTCCTGAAACTTCAAAAAGCCCACCTCCGGGCAGGAAAAATTGTACTGGAAAATACTTAAAATTTTCTCTTTGCAACCGTAACCATGTGTCTTAATGCTCTGACAGCCCTCTCAGGAGTTGTATAAACGGGAACTCCGCTCTTTTCAATCTCAATCCTCGCCTGTCTCAACTCCTCAATGTCGTCCTTCATGGTGAAGAGGAGGGGCTTACTAAACTTCTTGGTCCAGGAGAAATCAACACCGAGTTTCATAATGCTGGGAATGAAAACCCCCGCAACAATCGCATCTATGTTCTCATCCTCGTTGAAGACCTTCAGCACCTCATTGAAAACCTCATCGCCGCTTTTCTCTGCTATTGGATAGAGGTCGAGCGGGTTGTTGACGCTGTGCCACTCCGGGGCGAATTCATGCAGCTTTTCGAGCGTTTTCTCAGAGTACTTTGCCAGCTCAAGGCGGTTCTCCACAACCGCATCTGCTGACATAACGCACTCAGCTCCAGAAGGCTGGATTACGCCAACCCTCGTGCCTCTGGGAAGGGGCTGTAAGGCGAAGGCCTTTGCAGCATCCACCAGCTCCTCGAAATCGTAAACCTTTGCCACTCCAGCCTGCCTGCATGCCGCCTCGAAAATCTCCTCGCTCGTTGATATTGAGGCTGTATGGCTCAAGGCACTCCTCTTTCCCGCTTCCGTTCTCCCGGACTTCAGAACCACAATGGGCTTGGTTGAGGCTTTCATCAGCTCGTAGAACTTCCTGCCGTTTGTGAAGCCTTCGAGGTAGGCAGCAACAACCTTCGTTTTTTCATCCTTCAGCAGGAAGTTCAACACCTCCACCTCTCCAACGTCGGCTTTGTTGCCTATTGCGACGATTTTGCTGAATCCCACGTGCCAGAGGGGCAGGAGAATGAAGTTGGCAACCGCACCGCTCTGGGCGAGAACACCGATATTGCCAGCTCCAATTCTTCTAAGGATCGAAAAGAAGGAGGTTAAACCGGTCTCAAAGTCGAGAATTCCCATCGTGTTGGGCCCGATTATCCTCATCCCGCTCTTCCTCGCAATCTCCACAATCTGCTTTTCAAGCTCCTTTCCCTGCTCCCAGCCCTCCGCAAATCCTGCGCTCAAAACAACTATTCCCTTCACTCCCTTCTCCGCACACTCCTTAACGACTTCTATGGCGTTTTTTGATGGAATGGCTATTACGGCGAGGTCAACCTTATCCGGAATCGCTCTGACAGAGGGATAGCACCTGAAGCCGAGAATCTCGTCGGCACCGGGGTTGACGGGGTAAACCTTCCCCTTAAAGCCAAGGTGCTTTAAATTTGAAAGAACCCTCCCACCGGGCTTGAGAAGGTTCCTTGAGGCCCCAATAACCGCCACACTCTTGGCTTTGAAAAAGAAGCTTATATCCTCAACACCCATCTCAAAGCTCTTCCTCTCCCCCACC
>DAINRD010000216.1:0-2934 GCA_036742095.1 Archaeoglobus sp.
CCGCCGTGATTGCGGAAGTCTTCAGCTCCTCGTCAATTTCTGAAAGCTTACGCTTAACGATTTCCTTAAGCCAATCCCTCTCCTTAATTTGCGAAAGAACTATGTCGGTATCAAGATACATTCTCTCTCCTTCTTTCAAGTCTCTCCTTGATCATTTCGTAGGCGTAATCCTCAGCCAACCTGTGAATTCCCTTCTCAAAGAGGACGACCAATCTCGCTCCGTATCTCAGGGCTTCGGACCTCGACGAGAATATTTTCCTCTCTACAAGCTCGTCAATCTCCTTTACGAGTCCTTTCGGGAGTGATACGGGAATAACTTCTCTTTCCTCAGCCATCGATATAACTCTTATACAATTGTATATAACCGTAGCGGATAAACTACCCCGCCCGTATGGACAGACATGGAGAGAACTTCCTCTAAATAACTTCCCTCGTGATATCTCTTTAAATAAAGCTCCAAATAGGCTATCTCCATTCCTCTTCCCGTCATCTAAGATTTCCTCGACTAAAGAACCCTTAATTTTCGGCAGAATTCTTCTAACTCCCACCGATCCAATTTCTTCGCTGAGATCCCGTAAACTTTACCTTATCCAGAATACTTTTCAACGAACTTCGATGAGGCAATGTTCATTATGTATTACAACTATCTGAGGTAGTGTTTGAGTTAAGTTGACACGTTCCTTCTTTTGCTCTATTACTGCCAGAAATCCTATTAGAAACTGGAACCTATTCTGCAAACTTTTCATGCTCTATTACAACTATCTGAGGTGGTTATGTTGACAATGTCCGAATATCTCTTCAGTAAAATTTAAATTCCCTAACAATGATGTTCAGATTCAGGCTCTGAATCTTCCCCTCTACAGCATCCAAAATCCTCTTCTCAGCCTCGCTTCCAGCGTAATCTTTCATTTTCTCTGGTTTTGATGGTAACGGTGGAACGTAATCCTTGAAGAGCAAAAACCACATCTTATACCTTCCAGGCTTGTCGATCGAGAACGTGTATGGCATTTCCCACTGAGGAGTCCAGTTTCCCTCTATGTTCACCGGCGTATGGTTAAGGGAAACGTTAAACCTGTCGAAGAAGTACATGTGACGTATCACTGTTCTGTTGTCCTCGTAGCTCGCGTTCACGAGCCAGATCTCCACAGTGTAGTTGACTGTCCTGTACTCGTGATTCGCTATGCCTATTATTATCGTAGCGTTCTGCCCGACCCATAGCTTCGTCGGATAATCCGAAGCTTTTCCCTTGGGACCGAGGATGTAGAACTCGGTGAACTTCTCACCCTGCTTTGGGGTCACTACGATGTAAATGAGAGCAGCGATCGATGCAACGATTGAAATCACCAGAACAACCGTCAAAATCTTGTCTAGCAGGCCTATTTCCTCCCATCCGACTGCTCTCTTCACGTCAATCTTCGGGCTGAAGGGATCCATTGCATTAAACCGTCTGTGCAATGAAAGTAAGGAAAAAAGAATGTTAAAGGAAGCTAAGCTAAGCAGAATCGGCGTCAATCTTATTCCGAAGGGTGTGTAATTCAGGGCTAAACCTATGAGAGGTGTTATTGCTATACTCAGTCCAAAGGATAGGGCAATTCTCTCAATTACATCCAGGTCCCTCTTCTCGGGAAAGAGGAATGATACGAGAGAATAACCAGGAAAGAAGAGGATGAATGGTAATCCTATAACTTTTCTGAATATGCTCTCCGGGAAGAGGTAGATTATCAGAATTAGCAAAATTGATAAGGAAACTATTGTAAGCAGATCCCACGCATTTTTCCATCTTTTCATCTATGCTCACCTGTATGGGCTATTTGACTCAGGCTTTAATTATCTTCACAAGTACCTTCTTTTTTAGATTTATGCTGTTCACAAATTTACGGTTACAGCAGAGTTACGATTGAAGCTATTGTATCGTAAAGCAGAAATAACATGAAAAAAGCCCTTCTCTCTTTATATAAAGCTCAAAGAGGGGCCCACGCATCAATCCCCGAATAAGTATTGCCATTAAAGTGTTCCCATGAGTAAGTGTGGTTTGGTTTACAATCGTAATTTGAACTCCGCAATCAACATAGGCCATGCCTTAATGGGAGGCATGGGATGGGGGAGCTGTGAACCCCCAAACTCCCAGATGAAGTCCTGACGCAAAGTCAGGATGGAACGGGAGAAGCTCGTCCTTTAGGGCAGAGTAGTTTGCTACCATTCGCACCCTTTTTTGCAAGGTGGTCAGTGGTCCCCTTTCCTCTGCCGACTACATTTTTTAAATCAACTTAGTTTATTGAGGGATAAAGATGTGGAAGAGAAAAAAGACATCTGAAATTGAGTACTTCAGTGACGTCAGACTCAGCGAGAGGCCCGTGAAGCTGTTCGGGGAGGGCGAGGCAACTCCAAACCTGCTCAAGGACGTTCCAGCCACTTTCAAGAAAGAGAGTATGTTCACCTACCACCTTGTCCCCCGCCTGAGCCACTACGCCGTAACACCCCTCTCCAAAACCGCACTCGAACCCTACTTCGAGGTCTCAGTTGGTTTTGCTTCGACGTATCCTTATGTAGCAGAGCTTAGACCAACGAGGTGGTGGCTCGAAGACGACTTCGTCTTCAGAGACCTGCCAGCAGCTGCTGCATCTCTTCCCTCCGGTTCGGCCATAGCCTACTCACTCGTCTACGACAAGTTCGTTGAAAGAAGAGTGAAAGAAAAGAAGGCCAAGACAGAGAAGGGCCTCTTCGATTTCAGGAGGGGAGAGAGGTTACCTCCTGCAGGAGTCAACGTGGTCATCAGGTGGGCGAGAGACAGAATTTTTACGGTGAAGATCCTCGCTGCGGCTGCGGTGGAGGAGCGCCTCAAAGAGGTCCTCGCACTTCTGGAGTACTACCTCCCGAAGTTCGGGAAAGTCAGGAGAAAAGTTGAAGGGGAGGAGAAGTACCACTCCCTATTCA
>DAINRD010000217.1:0-2917 GCA_036742095.1 Archaeoglobus sp.
GAGTACGAGATGTACGAGAAGAGGTATCTCCCTGCGAGGGACTTTGGCATTTTAATCGTCTCAACTACAAAGGGTGTGATGTCGCAGAAGGATGCGAGAAAGCAGAGGTTGGGAGGTGTTCTCCTTGCTTACGTCTACTGAGGTTTACGAAGAAAAGATAGTAGAAGTGCCAGAAGGGGTGCAGCTCAGCGTCGAGGGAGACAGCTTTACTGGCTACACTTTGAAAGCTATCGGTCCAAAGGGAGAGAACACGAGGTACCTGAAGTACAGGGGAGTTTTTATAGAGGTTGAGGATGGGAAGGTGAGAGTTTACACAACCTCCCCCAAGAAAACGCACAAGGCGATGGTCGGGACCTTAGCTGGACACATAGAAAACCTCATAACTGGCGTTAAGAACGGTTTTGAGTATCATCTTAAGGTTGTTTACGCTCACTTCCCCATTAAGGTCAGAGTTGAAGGTAGTGAGGTTGTAATTGAGAACTTCATGGGAGAGAATCATCCGAGAAGGGCGAAGATAGTTGGAAGGGCACAGGTTGACATTAGAGGGCAGGACATCTACGTGAGAGGTATAGACATCGAAGAGTGCGGGCAGACTGCAGCGAACCTCGAACAGGCGACAAAGATTAAGAGAAGGGACCCGCGTGTTTTCCAGGATGGGATTTACATTGTCAAGAAGCCGTGAGGTGGTTGTGATGGAGCACAAAAGACTGCTGAAGGTTAGAAGGAGGCAGAAGGCGAGAAAGCCAGAGTTCAGGAGATACTGCTGGAACAAGAAGCTCAGACTGAGAAACAAAAGCTGGAGAAGACCGAGAGGTCTGTTCAACAAGCTGAGAAAGAGCTACGGGGGAAAGTGGAGTGGCAGAATTCCCGTCAATGTGGGCTTCGGCTCTCCCAAGGCCGTTAGGGGCTTGCATCCAAGCGGTTATGAGGAAGTTCTCGTTTACAATCCCGCTGATCTGGAAAACATAGATAAGGAAAGGCAGGCCATCAGGATAGCTTCAAGGGTTGGCATGAAGAAGAGGCTGGCAATTGAGGATAAGGCTAAGGAGCTTGGGATTAAGGTTCTCAATCCTTCAGGGTGATGGTTATGGATTTGAGTTTACAGCGCAGGCTTGCAGCATCCGTGTTGAATTGCGGTGAAAACAGAGTGTGGTTTGACCCCACTGCTCTGGAGGATATTGCCACTGCCGCAACGAAGCAGGACATAAGAGAGTTAATCGAGCAGGGTGTGATAAAGAGAAAGCCCGTAAATGGAGTTAGCAGGGCGAGGATAAACAAGAGAAAGCTCCAGAAGAGAAAGGGCAGGAGGAGAGGACACGGCAGCAGAAAGGGAGCGAAGGGAGCGAGGATGCCAAGAAAGAGGATGTGGATACTGAGAATCAGGGCTCTCAGGAAGGCGCTGAGACAGATGAAGGCTGAGGGCGTTGTGGACAGGAGAACCTACAGAATCCTTTACAGAAAGGCGAAGGGTGGAGAGTTCAGGAGCGTTGCCCACCTTAAGAGTTATGTTGAGCAGATGAAGAGGTGATGAAGTTGGCAAGAGGTCCGAGATACAAGGTTCCTCTCAGGAGGAGAAGGGAAGGAAAGACGAACTACAGGAAGAGGCTTAAGTTGCTCCTATCAAGGAAGCCAAGACTGGTTGTGAGAATTACCAACAGGAGAGTCATCGCTCAGATTGTTGAGTACGCTCCAGAAGGAGACAGGGTTGTTGTCGGTGTTGATTCTGCGATGCTCAGAGAATTTGGATGGAAGGGAGACCTGAACAACACCCCCGCTGCCTACCTCACGGGCATTCTCGTTGCCAAGAAAGCTCTGCAGAAAGGGATTGGTGAAGCGGTTCTGGACATCGGCCTCCACACCCCGACGAGGGGTTCAAGGGTCTTTGCAGTGCTGAGAGGGGCGGTTGAAGGGGGGCTGGAGGTTCCTCACAGCGATGAGGTTCTGCCCGACGATTCGAGAATCAGGGGAGAGCACATAGCAGCTTACTACGAAATGAACCCCGAAAGGTTTGGTGAGTATGAGAAGAGAGGTTTGAAGCCTTCAGATTTGCCCGTTCACGTTGATGAGGTTAAGGAGAAGCTTATGGTGATATCATGACCGAGGATTGGGTGCCGAAAACAAAGCTGGGGAGACTGGTTGCAGATGGTAAGATAAAGACCATGGACGAGGCTTTAGCCAGCAATCTCCCGCTGAAGGAGCCCGAAATCGTAGACATACTCCTTCCGGACCTTGAGGATGACGTCCTTGAGATTTCGATGGTTCAGAGGATGACAGACAGCGGAAGGAGAACCAAATTCAGGGTTACTGCAGTGGTTGGAAACAGGAACGGGTACGTTGGTATTGGTACTGGAAAAGCTTCGCAGGTTGCTCCCGCCATTCAGAAGGCCATTAACAATGCAAAGCTCAACATCTTCAAGGTTCAGAGGGGCTGTGGTTCATGGGAGTGCGGTTGCGGAGGAGACCACTCATTGCCCTTCAAAGTTACGGGTAATAGCGGAAGTGTGAGGGTAACGCTCATCCCAGGCCCCAAGGGGCTTGGAATCGTTGCTGGGGACGTGGCGAAGAGGGTCATAGAGCTTGCAGGAGTCAGGGACGTCTGGAGCTTCACCAAGGGGCAGAGCAAAACAACCGTGAACTTCGCAAAGGCCACTTATGAGGCCTTGAAGAAGACGATGTACGTGAAGAGGTGAGGGGAATGTTTGCAGTTGTCAGAATGAGAGGTACAGTGGAGGTTCACGGAAAAATCAGGGAAACCCTGAAAATGCTGAGATTGCACAGGAGGTATCACTGTGTGGTCATCCCCGACACTCCATCTTACAGGGGAATGCTTCAGGTGGTGAAGGACTACGTTGCCTACGGTGAAATCAACGCTGAAACTCTCGCCTTGCTTCTCAGGCTGAGGGGGAGGCTTACTGGT
>DAINRD010000218.1:0-2917 GCA_036742095.1 Archaeoglobus sp.
TCGCTATGTTGTCATATCTGGGCTTGCTACCCTTTAAAATCTTGTAGAGCGAGGATAGAGGAATGTTCGCCCTCTTTGCGAATTCTGATGGATGCATCCCCCTCTCTTCGAGCAATTTCTGGAGGCACTCTCCAAAGTCCTCCCCTCTCGCAATGCATTCGGCAAGGCGGTATATCATAACCATAAAAGAGCATAATTTTTTCAGCCCGAAAAACCACAATAATCTATGTATCTTCTTAAGGTGAGGGTTGACCAGCATCGGTGCTCTCTCGCCGTTGCAACAAAAAAGTGCTCCGTCAGGGCTGAAATAATCTCCTACATTTTACTTAATGATGAGGACGCCCTTTTTCTGGTAAGAACCAAAGACGATGAAAAAGTCACGGAATACATTAAGGAAGTTGAGAGACACAGGAATACAAAATTCGTTCAAGTTCTTGAAAAAACTCCGATTGAGGCGAGCTTTATTGCTGTTGTTAGCGACACCACGGGTATAAAAGCTTTTGAAAACTCTTACTGCTTCATCAAACCTCCGATACTGATTGAAGATGGTAGCAAGATTTACGAGATAATTGTTCCCAGCACGAGTTATCTCCCCAAGGCTTATGCCAATCTCGACAAAGTTGGTAACTGGAAAATTATTGAAATAAAGAGTGTTGGTGAAAGGAGGGCTGGTTTAACTGAAGCTCAGAGAAGGGTTTTAAAAGTGGCCTACGACTTGGGCTATTTTTCCGAAAAGAGGGAAGTTACAGTCAGTGATATAGCAATGGCTCTCGGTCTGGCAAAAAGCACAGCCCACAAACACCTTAGAATGGCCATCGCAAAGCTCGTGGAGAGATACATCGAGGAAAAGAATCTTGAGAAGACCTATAGTCTGATATAAGAAAGAATACTCCTGATTGCTTTATTCACCATTTTTTGCCTTCTTTTTAATGTTGGGAGGAATTTATACGCTTCCAAAAACAACGAATACAGGGTTTAGTGGGCGAAAGGCCAAACCTCCAGCCAGCTCGTAGCTTTTCGCTGCATTAACCAGAACAATTTCTCTGAACGTTCCTTTCTCCTTCATCTTTTTTGCAACGCTCAGCGCAACCTCAATCCTCGCGGCGTTAACAACAACCCTTCTGGCGCTGCAGTGCTCAAGCATCTCCTCTACGCCCCTCGTTCCGCCTATAAAAACCAGATCAGGACGGTATTTTTTCAGAAACTCCCTGCCGTCCATCTCCATCAAAACCACGTTCTCCAGCCTCTCCAGCCTACTTCTCGTCTCTTCAGAAATTTCAAGGTCAACGGCGTAAGCTTTTTTGACGTAGGGGGCAAAGAACTCCGTCACAGCTCCACTTCCGCATCCCACGTCAGCAAACACGTCTTGGAGCGAGGGCCTGAGCTTTGAGAAGATAACGCCCATTATCTCTTCCTTGGTGAACTTTCCCGTCATAGTCTTTCAACCTCAAGGGGATACTTCTCCAGCTCCTTTACAAGCCAGTCATCCCTGCCCAGGATTACGACCTTCTCCCCCTCAAAAGCCTTCAAAACAGCTCTCTCGAACTCCTCTGCGGAAAAGCAGGGATGACCATCAATTTTACTCTCAGCCAGAATAACCTTTCCCACCGAAAAGGACCTTATCCCCAGCTTTCGGGCAATGCGGTAGCTGAACTCCTTTCCCTCCCACACGATCCTTCCGCCATCCATGAAGTAGAAGTAATCTCCCACCTCTCTCGCCAGATCAGCGTCATGAGTGGAGACAACAACCCCTTTCCCCTCTTCTCGAAGCTTCTCTATAACCTCAACAATCATTCTAAGTCCCTCTCCGTCCACATTGGCCGAAGGCTCGTCCATCACGTAATAATCAGGATTCATCGCCAAGGCCGAGGCAATCGCCAGTTTTCTCTTCTCCCCACCGCTCAGAGTGCTGCAGAGCCTTTTCTCGTATCCACTCAACCCCACAGCCTCCAGAGCCCCCCTCACAACCCTTTCAAGCGTCTCTCCGTTCACACCAAGATTTCGAGGGCCAAAAGCAACGTCCTGCCAGACTGTTGGAGAAAGAATCTGGTCGTCCGGATTCTGGAAGACGTAAAAAACCTTCTTCCTCACTTCAAGCAGGCTTTTTCTATCATACTTCAGCTCCTTTCCATCGACGATAACCTTTCCTGAGTTGGGCTTCAGAAGGCCGTTCAGATGCTTTAGCAAAGTCGTCTTTCCTGCCCCGTTCCTTCCCATGAGAACCGTAACCCTTCCCCTCTCAGCTTTGAAGTTAACTTCCTTCAGAATCTCAAAATTGCCATACCAGAAGTGGAGGTCGATGGTCTCGATCATATTGCCCACCCTGCAAGGCAAAGGGACGCAAGAACAACTATGGCAACCACAAACCCTCTGTTCTCCACGAAGGGCTCTGGATGAAAGCCTGAGTAGCAGCGTGCCCGCATAGCCTCCTCCATAATCTCGGCCCTTCTCATTGACCTGATGAAGACGGAAAAGGCAAGCAGAGACGCCGTTCTCACCATCCTTGCCGCATTGATGTAGCCCATCCTTATTGATGCAGCCGTATCGAGCTTGTAAAGCTCCTCGAAAAGTATCTGGATTGCCCTGTATGCGAGAAACATCAGTTCGAGGATGAAGGAGGGCATTCTCAGCATTGAAAGCGTTGAAACGAACTCGGGAACTGTTGTCGTGAGAATCATAAAGGCCATTATCGTGAGCGAGGAAACACTTCTCAGCAAGGTGTTTGCCGCTACCTCCAAACTTCTGTCAGAAATCTCCAGAATCCAGAACCTGAGAAGACTTTCTCCCTCAATGGTGAACAGAATGACAATAGTTCCTGCAATGAGGAAAAACAACGGCACCTTAAGTATTCTCAGGTATGTTTTTCTGTCACCGTAAAGCCCGAGGACTGTGAAAAAGACAATCGCCAGTATCTGCG
>DAINRD010000219.1:0-1452 GCA_036742095.1 Archaeoglobus sp.
CAAAATCACGGAAATCTACGAGGGGGCAAAGGAGATAGAGAAGCTAATAATCGCGAGGAACCTTCTCGGATTCCGCTAAATTCTTCTCAATTTTTCAAAGAGTGCTACCATAGCGATAAGGGCAAGGAAAGACGAAAGGATATCGGAAAGGGGCTGGCTTAAAACAAATCTCGGCGAAATGACTGCGTAAACAGCCCCAAAATTGACAAGAAGCAGCCCAATCCACTTGAGGAACCCCACTTCTGGGAAGTAAATCTCCCCTCCCTTCTGCCAGAAGATTATTAGCGAGGAGAGCATTGAAACAATTGCGGGAATTGCAAGGGTCATGAAGAGGTAGAAGGGATTCTGGCTCACAATGAAGGCTATGAGGCCAGCTGGAAGGGAAGCGGCATAAGAAAAGACGAAAATCAGGCAGGCTTTGGACATCACAAAGCTTCGCTTGCTTAAGGGAAGCATTCTCAGAAATTCGATGTTCTCAAGGCTTCCGATAATTCTCAGGTCAATGATTGAAATCACTGAAATCATGGTGATGAGGAAAAGGGAGATTTCAGGAGTCTTGGCGACATTGAAAACGTTCGGCATAACTATAACCAGTGGAATGACTAATGGAAACAGAGCATTTTTCCTCAAAATCAACCTGAAATCCTTTATGATCATGGCTCTAAGCGGTGAGCCCGATTTCAGCTGAGAGCCCTTTCCCCTCTCCACGATTTCCGGGTTGAGTATGCTTCTCCAGACTCTTCCTGTTGAAAGTTTGATGGTGACTAAAGAGGACGCACAGGTTAGGACGAGAAGATGGGGCGTTAAATACGGTGAAAGGTCCGGAACTTCCTGAAATCGCCTTAAAGCAAACACCAACACGATGAATACCAGTATCCCGCCGAGAAATGACCTGGAAAACCCTTTTCCAATCTTTATGCCGAAAAGAGCATAGTACAGGAAAACGATGGCATAGCCCAGCAACAATGCTGCAATCACCCAGAGAAGAGAGTAAAGGCCGAAGTAAACGTCCTTGACAAGTAAAACGGCTATTGTTGGAGCTGCAAAGGCCAGAATGGCGATTGAGTCGATAAAGAAAACAGTCAGCATTCGCTCGGAAAACCTTACGGGCAGGTATTTCAGAGGCTCGAAAACCCTGGAGGAGGCTGAAATAGCGATGTTCTGGGCTGGATTGATTACGGAGAAAAGGAGTGTGAGCGTGAAGATGAGGCTCAAACCCAGACCGCTGCTGATGAAGGCGACCCAGGAAAGGGATGCACCGAAAAGAATCATGATGAAAAAGACCTTTGCAACCTGCACTCTAAGCGAGAACTTCCTCATTGACTTAACCACTTTCTCATGCGAAATCTGGGGATTTCTTTTCATGTTTTGATAGTTCAGCTCCCTGTAAATCGTGCTAAGAATCCTGCTGAGTGGCTCAGCCAGAAGACAGCACCTCCAGCAGAGGTTTGA
>DAINRD010000219.1:1462-2900 GCA_036742095.1 Archaeoglobus sp.
GAGGTTTGATGTCCCTCTCTATTTTCGTGAGCTTCAGAAAAACATCTTCAAGCTCCTCATCCTTTTTCAGCTCATCAGGAGTGCCTTGAGCGATTATTCTCCCGTTTTGAATTATAAGAACTCTGTCGCAGAGTCTCTCGGCAATGGGCATGATGTGGGTTGAGAGAATAACCTCTCTCCCCTCCTCCCTGAACTGGAAAATCAGGTCTCTAAAAACCTTAGCCGATGCAACATCGAGACCGTTGAAAGCCTCGTCGAGAATCAGAACAGAGGGATTGTGGAGCATCGCGGCGATTATGGAAACCTTCTGCATGTTTCCGAGGCTTAGATTTGCAACAAACTCGTCCATCGCCGTGAACTCAAGGGCCTCAGCGAGCCTTTCAACCCTCTCCTTCAGCAGAGAGGATTCAATTCTTCTAACCGCTCCGACAAAGCTGAAAAGTTCAGATGCAGTAAGGCTCTCGTAAAGCACGGGAGTTTCGGGGACGAAGCCAACGAGCTCCTTAACTTTAAGAGGGCTCTCAACCACAGATACGCCGTTTACAATCACATCCCCTTCGTCAGGAGGGATAACTCCGGCGATTATCTTCATCAGCGTTGATTTCCCGCTCCCGTTTGGGCCGAGGAGGCCGAGAATCTCATCTTCTGCAATGAAACTCACTTCGCTGAGCACTGCCTTATCTCCAAAGCTTTTGGAGATGCCTTTTACCTCAATCAACTCTACCTCCTCCCCACCTTCTTGATGAGGATTATCAGGGCCATTACGGTTACGCCTATTATCCCCAGCCCTATGAAGGTTGCCGTGCTGCTTTCTCCAACAACAACGCTGATTCTGTCACTCATGGTCATCTGGTCAGAGGTTGTTTCAACTGTTATTCTGTACTCGCTCGGCTTGGCGTCAGCGGGAACACCAATCCTGAGGCTGACCTCTCCCCTTTCTCCGGGCTTTATGGAAGGGATCACTTCAGGTGTTACCTCCCCGCCCCATCCCTGAGGAAGCTCAAGCTTTACCTTTACGTTGGTCAGCGTCACACCCCTTCCGGAGTTCTCTACATATCCCTTCAGCTCAAGCTCCTCACCCTGAGAGGCCTTTACCGTGTACATCCCGCCTTCAAGGCTGAAGTAGGCTGCCATTCTCCCAACAACGCTGAGCTTGAGGTCCTTTTCAGCAGTGTACTTGCCCTTGGCAACGATTTTCAGGCTGTACTCCCCAACCTCTGCGGTTGCTGGAGTGTAGATTTCGAGGGTGATGTCCTTCTCCTCCCCACCCTCCAAGTAAACCTCAGAAACTGCAAGCTCGCCCTCCCTGAAGTTGTATGTGAACTCAGGGGGCAGGCCTTCAAGGCTGAGGGCATACTGGTCCTCCCCATAACCTCTGTTCTCTATCCTGACATTAAGTGAAGACACATCACCTATGGAGACTGTGATTCTTGAGCTG
>DAINRD010000220.1:0-2883 GCA_036742095.1 Archaeoglobus sp.
AAGCTGCTGAGCTGGGGTTGAGGGTTTAATTTTTTGTTCTCCTTTTTTTCAATTATGGCCAATTGGAAAGGAAAATTAACACCACTGTTATAAGTGAGACAATGGAAGTCTGGCCCGTGCTCGTGGAGCTAAAAATTCCGGAAAACGTCGGTTTCATGGCGAGGTTGGTGAAGAATTACGGCATTAACAGGCTTTGCCTTTACAAATGCAATCTTGGTGAAGAAAGCTTTCATACGGCTGCAAACGCCAAGGATGTTCTTAAAAATGCTGTCATCATTGACGATTTGGGCGAGTTTCTCGGCAAAATGAATGTGGTTGTTGGAACCACTGGAGTTGCTGGGGGAGATTACAAATACCTCCGAAAGGATTTTTTCCCGCCAGAAGAACTTCCAAAGGTTCTGGGTGACGCTGAGAAGGTTGCAGTTCTTTTTGGAAGGGAGGATTACGGGCTTTACAACGAAGAGCTGGAGATGTGTCACATCCTTGTAAGAGTTCCCACGAGCGAGGAATATCCTGTTATGAACGTCAGCCACGCTGCTGCGGTGGTGCTTTACTTTTTACGACAGTCAGAGAGTATCGGAAAAGAGGAACTTGCAACATCAAAGGACGTTGAAGTCTTCCTATCCAACCTTGAAAACATGCTCAGAATGGTTCAGTACCCCGAACACAGAATTAAGAGGACCAAAGTTCTCTTCAGGAGGATTCTCGGGCGAGCGATTGTCAGGAAGCATGAAATTCACAGTCTCAACGCCATCTTCAGGAAGACCGTTAGCTACATAAAGAGGATGGGAAAAGTATAAACATGAAAAAATACTGGAGTTTAGTTTTGGTTGTATCAATAATACTCATTCTTTTCCTCACACTCTACTTCTTTATACCTCTGCTTGATGGGTTAGTGATGGGTATAGTTTTCGCCTACGTGGCAAAACCCGTAAAGAGGAAAATAGACCACATAGGCAGCACCAAAGCCTCTGTAATTGCAACTCTCATGGTTGTTTTGCCAATCGCTGTTCTGATTTTCTACGGGATAATTCAGGGTTTGAACCAGGCCATATATCTCATCACACACTACAAGATAATTGAAGAGGGAATTCTCAACTTCCTCAGCAAGTTCGGAATAGAAGAGGGAGAGGAATACGTGAGATGGATTACATCCAACGTTTTCTCCATTCTGCAGTCTGTAGTTCAACCCTCGGCCGTTGAAATAACAAAAAAAGCCACATTGCTAATTCTGAACTTCTTCATCTCCATTGTCGTTTGCTTTTACGCACTTGCCGATATGGAGAAATTCGTCCAGAGAACGACGAGTGTCGTGCCGGAGGACAGGAGAGAGGAACTCCGGAGATTCATCAGGGAGATAGACGTCACCTTCGAGTCCCTCTGGTTTGGAAACTTTGTGGTTGCGATTCTAATAGGTCTGGTAAGCCTTCCCTTCTTCCTCTACTTCAACGTTCCCTTCGCCCCCCTGCTTTCGGGATTGATGTTCCTTGCCGCCCTCATTCCAATTTTTGCGGAGTGGATGATAATACTCCCAGTCTCCATCTACCTTTTCCTTGTTGATGTAGGAAAAGGCCTTACTTTCCTGGTTGTCGGCGTGGTGTTTCTCTATGTTCTTCCGGAGCTGATTCTCCGCCCATACTTCGTCGGATACACCTCAAAAATTCACCCTCTTGTTTTGATGCTTGCCTTCCTTGGTGGAGGGTTGATGGGCGGGATAAGTGGATTCTTCATCGCTCCAATGATAGTGGGCCTTGCAACTGCAATTTACAACTACTACACAAAGGAGGAATCAGCGGCCGAGAACCATGATTCTGAACCTGTCTGATGCTCTCGCAGCAGCGTTGGCCACATAGCCCAGATGAACAACCCATGTGACCATCAGATGGACGTCGAGAGGGTCTGCTTCCTCAAGATTGAACAACCTTGTATGCAGGCCAATCTGGATTAAATCGCACTCATGCTCTAACTGCTCAATTATCGGGACGTACTCCAAAGCCCTGTTTACCTCTTTCTTGCTGAAGGAAGTTTCAATTAACTGCATGATTCTTTCAACCATTTCCTCATAATGGTTGACAATTTCCATCAGCTTTGAAAGCAAAACTGAAAACTCAATCCAAACCTTCTCAGGAGCCTTAACCTTACGAAAGGTGAGCATATGCCCCACATGCTCACAGTTGTTGAGTATATCGTCCTGAACCCTCAAAAATTCAAGGAGGTCGTACCTGTCTACGGGAAGCATGAGGGATTTGGTTACATTCCCCCTGATTTCCTCCTTAATCTTATCAGCATGGTGCTCAAGTTCGTCAATCTGGTCCCTAAGGTCCTCTACTTCATCGTAATCTCCTCTCCTCAAAGCCTCAAACTGCTGCTGAAGCAGCCCAACAGCTCTTCCGCACATTCTGGCATGCTGGGCTATGGAGCGAAATGGGGAGTATCCGAAGACTTCACCCACTGACCTGAAGAACTTCATACGAACACCACCATCATTGTGTATAGGCTTATTGTCATTGCGGCAGCCACTGGAATCGTAACAATCCATGAGAATATAATTTTTTGCACGATTTTCAGGTTAACACTCGCTAAACCACCAGCCAGCCCTACACCTATGACGCTACCTACAAGGGTGTGGGTTGTTGATACAGGCATTCCAAAGTTGGATGCGAGCAAAACAGTTGTTGCGGTGGCAAATTCAGCGGAAAATCCTCTGGTAAAAGTCAGCTCCGTAATTTGCTTACCCACAGTCTCGATGACCCTGTATCCCCACGTGGCAATTCCCACAGCAATTCCAAGACCGCCGAAGAAAAGAACCCAGAAGGGCACAGCACCGCTGTAGCCCATGATTGCGGCAATAGGCCCTGTAGCATTGGCCACGTCATTGCTTCC
>DAINRD010000221.1:0-2865 GCA_036742095.1 Archaeoglobus sp.
GCCGAGTGCCATGTTTGCGTGATACAGGAAGTTACCGAATTCGGAAAGCATTGAATACAGGGGGGCTATTGCGGAAAGGTCGATTGATGAGCCCTCAAGCTCTATTTCGAGGTCTCCCTCAATTTTCACCCCTTCAATTTCCTCTACATTATACTTTTTCAGCAAATCCAAAAACTCCTCAAGCGTGAACTTTTTCAAGTTAATCACCTCGCTTCAGCTGATAAATTGAGCATCAAACTGGCGACTTCCCTCATTTTTCTATAAACTTCAGAATTCTTGTCTATTTCGCTTACAGGGTCTCCTCTAAGGTCAACTTCAGCAACGCTGTTGTCGTATGGCAGCACGGCAAGGAGTTCCAGACCCTCCTCTTTGGCAAACTCTCTGATAGTTCTCTCTGCATCCTCGGACGTAATTCTATTCGCAATCAGGAAAATCTTCTTGAAGTTCAGCTTGAGCTCACTGGCAAGCTCTTTGATCCTCTTTGCAGTTGCCAGTCCCTTTCTCGACATGTCAGTTACTATTATGATGTAATCTGCGGAGTCAATCGTTTTCCTGCTGAAGTGTTCCAAGCCTGCTTCTGTATCAATCACTATGTAGTCGTAGTGCCTCATAAGCCTCTTCAGCACCCCTCTCAGCAGAGAATTGGCAAAGCAGTAACATCCCTCGCCTTCCGGCCTTCCCATCACCAGAAGATCATAACGGGGGCACTCGCAGATAGCCTCTGCGTAAATCTTGCCTTCCAGCCATTGCTCCTTGTTCATCGTTCCCATTTCATCTCTGCTTACCTGAAAGAGCTCTCTGATCTCACCGAGAGTTTTCTTGAGCTGATTTTCGACACCAAGAGCCTCCGGAAGGTTGCTGTCCGGGTCGGCATCAACCGCAAGAAGACTGTTGGTTTTCTCTGAAATAAAATTAACGAGGAGGGCGGAAACCAGAGTCTTTCCGGTCCCACCCTTGCCTGCTACCGCTATTACTGTCATTCTTCTTCCTCTATCACGAGTTCTGGAATGTGAATCTGCGCTCCCTTCAGGATGAGCTTAACTTTCTTGACCTCTTCCTCCATCACTTCCCACCCTTCTTCTCCTTCTCGGCCTTCTTGATGATAACCTTGTCAATGGTAATCTTTGCGTCCTTGATGATCAGCTTGATTCCAGCCGGGGCTGCAGAAGGAGCTGGCATCTGGAGGGCGGGAAGCTGGATTGCGGGAAGCTGGAAGGCTGGCATCTGCATTGGCATTGGCTGCATTGCCACTGGCTGCATTGTCGCTGGCTGAGCTGCTGGAGCTGCCTTTGCTGCAACCTCCTCAGCACCCTCTTCAACCTCTTCCTCAACTTCCTCAACCCATCCGTTGGTAATCTTCTGCCCGTCAACCGGCCTTACAACACCCTTCACGACAGGGTGGTCAACCTTCTTGAGGAACTCTTTGAGCTCCTCCAGTGTCTTGGCATCTTCTTCCGTTGCAATCTTGTCCCTCACGTCCTCGGGAATGTACTTCAAAACCCTCTCTTTCAGCTCCTTAGGCATCCACACAACTCTGTACCAGCCACCATCAGCCTGAATGAACTTCTTGCTCCTGAAATAGGCGATACCAATGCCAAGGAATCCCACAACCTGCTTTCCACCACCAGTCTGACCGGCCATGGTTGAGAAGGTCAGACCGTTGGGAGCGGGCTCAGCATAACCTCTGTGCACCCATCCAATGCCGTCAACTTCGGGCATGTAGAAGCCTATAACTTCAAAGCACCCACAGCTTGTGTGCGGATACTCGAAGAAGCTGTGCAGCTTTATTCTTTCATACTCTCCTCCACTCTCCTGCTTTGCAAACTCGTTAACACCACTGTACTCACCGCCAATCGGGTCGAGGAACTCTCCCTTGGGTATTGCCCTGTTCGGCCCTTCAGGGTCAACCTTTGCTGCTGCTCTGCCATCAAACCACATAATGGCTCCGCAGAGTGAGGGTCTGTCAGGGCTTACAACACAGACGTTGGTTGGAGCGAAGCTCTGGCAGAGTGTGCATGAGTAGAACTCCTCCACATCCTCATCGCTGAGGGCTTCAACTCTCGCATCTCTCTCCTCGAAGATTGGCATCGCAACCTCATTCAGCAGTTTCTCAACCAGATCCTTGTCGGTGATGTAAACAGCCTCAATCTTCTCGATGAAAGGCAGCTCGTTCTTGTAGAGCATCATTGTGGCCTTTGCAATCTGAATCAGGCTCTTAAGCCCCTTCTTAATGGCATTCTTTCCAATTCTGATCCAGATATCGTATCTCTGGTTGAGGTGCATGTAGCCCTCAAGGTAGTTCTGGAAGTCGTGGTTTCTTCTCTCGATAACAGGCTCAAGGTCTGTCTCGACCATCTCGCCGGCAATGTAGTAAATCATCGCGTAGGGCTGTGCTGAACCCTCTTCCATCTCGTCCAAATCAGGGCCGATGAGTGTTACCTTCATGTCTTCTACTTGATCCATGGGCAAGGCCATGACGAGCTCGAATCCGGGCTGGGATGGACCACCAAGCTCAACGTACATGTCGCCTTTCCTGATTCTCTCTCCCTCGTACATCGGAGAAATGTCGAACGGGAATTCTGCCTCCTCTCCAACGCTCTCCTTGACTTTAACACCCTCCGGAATCTCTATTCTCTTCCTTTCAACCATATCTTTCTCACCTCCAATTCAGTTACAGTCCAATTTCCCCCTGCCTCTAACCCAAACAACAATTTTTGTTTATTTGTATTTATCGCTTTTCACCTTTCATCTCAATCTACACGATTCTTCACGCGATAGGGCTTTTTCAAGCCCCGAATTGGTTTCTGAGCCACAAGAATTTAAATCAATCGGAAAATATTCACAGTATCAATTTTTTTTGTTATA
>DAINRD010000222.1:0-613 GCA_036742095.1 Archaeoglobus sp.
CCTGACACCTTTTTCCGTCAGCTTTACGTAGTACCTTTTCTTGTATTCCACATATCCCATCCTGGAGAGCTTTTCGAGCATCTCGGAAACGGTTGCGGGCTTGACATTCAGCACTTCGGAGAGCTCCATCACCTTTGCATAACCCTTCTCTTTGCTCAGACTGTAGATAGCTTCGAGATAGTCCTCAGCCCTGCTCCCCAACATCCACCGCCACCTTCATCGCCAAACCTCTTCCGATGACAAATTTGGTTCCGTTAACCGAAACAAGAACAGCCCCACCTCTCCGCCCGGCAATCCTGATTTTCTTGCCCGGAACTATTCCCATGGACATGAGCCTTGCTGTACAGCCCCTGCCCCCGTTAATCGCAACAACTCTGCCTTCCTGGCCTTCTCTGAGCGCCGATAGCGGTACCACTGTCATCGTCTCTTAGGTTAACCTAAATGTTATTAAAGCTTTCGGTTGTCCTAAATTAAAGCTCCGGAATGGCAAAAATTGTAATGCTATATAATTTACTTTTGGTAACAAAAAATTGCGAAAAAGTGTTATCCTCCGAGAAATTCGGAAATAAATCGAAAAGTTCTTAATAAGGTAAAATTAACGCACAGGGAGGAG
>DAINRD010000222.1:632-2861 GCA_036742095.1 Archaeoglobus sp.
CAGGAAAAAAGAGTAGCCAGAAAAGAGGTGATTTGTAATGGTGCTTGAATTCGGAAAGGGAGCTTTTGTTGTAGACGACCTAAGGAACGTCACCATAAAAATAGGAGAAATAGCAGAAGAGGAAGAAGAATGGGCTCCAATGGGTCCAACGCCAATGCCGGGCATCGCAACCCTTCGCGATTGGGACTTCTTCCTGCTGAAGCGCTACAAGCCCTTCTACGCCCCCGCTTGCGACATGTGCTGCCTCTGTACGATGGGGAAGTGTGACCTGACGGGGAACAAGAGGGGAGCGTGCGGTATCGATTTGGCTGCTCAAACGGGTAGAATTGTGACCATTGCCTGCTCCATTGGTGTTTCCGCCCACACCGGCCACGCAAGGCACATGCTCCACGACATTGAGCACATGACGGGCAAGAAGCTTAGCGAGATTCCGGTTGACCTCGGCCCCGAAATTGATGAAGTTGCACCGCTCACAGAGCTCATTACGGGAATAAAGCCAAAGACGCTTGCGGATTTGGAGAGGGCTCTGAGGTATGCTGAGGAGCAGATTGTGCAGGTTGTTGATGCAGTCCATACAGGTCAGGAGGGTAGCTACCTCGATTACGAGAGCAAGGCTCTCCACCTCGGTATGCTCGACTCTCTTGGAAAGGAGATTGCAGATATAGCCCAGATTTGCGCCTTTGGCTATCCGAAGGGTGAGGACAACCAGCCCCTCATCGAGGTCGGAATGGGTGTAATGGACAGAAGCAAGGCCATGATTCTCGTCATCGGTCACCACGCGCCACCTGCGCTGAACATTGCAGACTACATTGAGGAGAACGGGCTTGAAGATGAGGTTGACCTCGGCGGTATCTGCTGCACGGCATACGAGATGAGCAGATATTACCAGAAGGCAAAGATTGTCTCAGCATTGGGTAGGCAGCTTAAGGTAATCAGGGCTGGACTGGCTGACGTAATAGTTATCGATGAGCAGTGCATAAGGGCGGACATCCTCTACCACACTAAGAAGCTCGGCATCCCGGTAATCTGCACAAACGAGAAGGCAATGCACGCTCTGCCCGACATGACGAAGGAAGATCCAAAGAACATCATAAAGTACCTGCTCGACGGAAATCCGGGATGTGTCATCCTCGACCCGCTCAAGGTTGGAGAGGTTGCAGTTGAGGTTGCGAGGGCAAGGAGAAAGCAGAGAGGAGACGATATTGGGCCGAGACTCACAGAGGAGCAGTTCATGGAGTATGCAAAGGCATGCACGCAGTGCGGAAACTGTACAATTGCCTGCCCACAGGGAATCAGAATCGGCGAGGCGATGGAGGCTGCTGAAAAAGGAGACAGGAGCAAGCTGGAGAAGGAGTGGGATGTTTGCATTGCATGCGGAAGGTGTGAGCAGGTCTGTCCAAAGGGCATTCCGATCATCGACATGTACAACTACGCAGCATGGAATCTCATTGTGAACGAGAAGGGCAAGTTGAGAAGAGGTAGAGGTCCTATAAGGGACTCAGAAATTAGGAATGTTGGTGCTCCTATCGTTCTGGGAACGATTCCGGGAATAATCGCTGTCATAGGATGTGGAAACTATCCGAACGGAACAAGGGATGCTTACACCATAATGGATGAGTTTGCATCAAGAAACTACATTGTGGTCACAACGGGCTGTATGGCCTTTGATGCTGCACTCTACAAGGATGAGGAAGGACAGACAGTCTATGAGAAATACCACGACAGGTTCGATGGCGGTGGAGTTGTGCAGATAGGAAGCTGTGTCGCCAACGCCCACATTCACGGAGCTGCGATTAAGGTTGCAAGAATCTTCGCCAAGAGAAACATCAGGGCCAACTACGAGGAGATTGCCGATTACATCCTGAACAGAGTTGGTGCGTGCGGTGTTGCCTGGGGAGCTTACAGCCAGAAGGCTGCATCAATCGCTACAGGCTTCAACAGGCTCGGAATCCCTGCAGTTGTAGGGCCGCATGGCAGCAAGTACAGAAGAGCTTTCCTTGGCAGACCATATAACGACGAGGACTGGATGGTTTACGATGCTAGAACTGGAGAGAAGGTCAGAATCGAGCCAGCCCCGCAGGATTTGCTTGTTGCAGCTGAAACCATTGAGGAGGCAATTCCGCTGATGGCAAAGCTCTGCTTCAGGCCGAACGACACAACTCAGGGAAGGTCCATCAAGCTGACGCACTACATCGACCTCAGTCTGAAGTACCTCAAGCGCATGCCAGA
>DAINRD010000223.1:0-2819 GCA_036742095.1 Archaeoglobus sp.
AATTCCCTCAACGCCATTTTTTATGGCATTGATGTCGTTGGGGTTCGTTACCCTTAAAATGATTTGGGTGTTGCACTGGCTGATTACGTTTTTATCAACCCTCGCCGGTCTCTGACTGATGACCATTAGCCCCAGTCCGAACTTTCTACCCTCACTTGCTATGGTCCTGAGAATTCCCGTAGAAACCGCTCTATCGAACCCCCTTTCAGGTATAAAGTTGTGTGCTTCCTCAATAACAATCATCCCTGGCTCTACCTCTCCCCTCTTCCTCATCTCGAAGAGCTTCGTGCAAACTCTCGATACGATCAAATCCTGATAAGCTGGTTCAACGCCCCTCAAATCGAGTATAGTTGCTTTACCACGCTGAAGAAGGGTACTCAGGTCAGTTGGCTTCTCCCCGAAGAGTCCCGATTCTGCAACCTTTGTCAGTGCTCCCAGCAGCGTCCATTTTCCGTTGTGCTTTATTTGCTCAACCTCGTTGATAATGTCCTGGAGCGTGTAGTCGTCATCTTTAACCTCCTTCAACGCCTGATAAAGTAGGGCCTGAACGGTCGGATTCTTCAACCCGGTAAGCTCAATTAACTCCTCTGCGGTGAGGTTCACTCCATCGAGGATAAGAAGTTCGTCGGCTCTGTCGGCAAAAGGAGAGATGGGTGGTACGAGAATCCTGATTTTCTCCTCGTAACCCTTTGGTGTAATACCGAATTCGCCGTCAACATTATCGTTGGGATACTTCATTGAGTGGTATTCTCCGTGTGGGTCTATGATCAGAAGGGGGACTTCGTGCTCAAGCAACTCCTCTATAATAACACCAGCAGTATAACTCTTACCGCTTCCCGTTTTGGCAAGAATGCAGACGTGCTTTTGAACCAAGCTATTCGGGTCGAGTGTCACCTTAACTCCGGTGTCCCCTAGGAGACCAATATAAACGCCATCTTCCGTCAAACCGAGAACTTCGGCAATAAGCTTCTCCTCAGCGAGAAAAACGCTTTCTCCAGGCACAAAGGGACTTCTTGGAGTCTTCAATCTCCCATCTTCTCTTTTTCCAAGCACGATAGCTTTTCCTATGAAAACCTCGCTTGAACCGTTAGTCAGTTCCTTCAATTCCTTGCTTCTGACTCCCGGCTTTGCAATAATATTTTCAACGTAAGCCACGACCCATCCGTCAACATCGTTCCAGACTTTAACATAATCCCCTCTCTTCACCTGCTTAGGGTTGAAAATCACGAAGCTGAATTCAAAGGAGGACGCTTCACCATAAATCTTACCAATTGCTCCTTTCATTGTAGAAACTCCTTTCAGGTTATTTTTAACCTTTTTCCCCTGAGGACAGTGAATTGGTGGTTTTGATTGTAGTGAACAGCAACATGGGGGTATTTATGAAAATGGACTCGGCGGGATTTGAACCCGCGGCCTCCGCCTCGCGAAGGCGGCGCTCTCCCACTGAGCTACGAGCCCTCACCACACTTAAGATTTCTGAGATTTTAAAAGTTACGTTCAGGTGTTAAAGAAGTGGCTGTATAAGTAAAACAATTTTTAAATTGCGGTCATACGTGATACATGAACCCCCAAAAAATCATTGAAAGTTACGAGGATGTTACCATCGGCATCTTTGGCTCCCATTCAGCAAAGGAGGTTGGAATGGCTGCGAAGGCCTGGGGATTTAAAACTGTCATCGTTGTGCAGAAGGGGAGGGACAAGCTCTACACCAGGTACAACAGTCACCTCTACGATGAGATTATAGCTGTTGAGAAGTTCCGAGACATGCTCAACAGGGAAGTTCAGGAAAAACTGGTTGAACTAAACACCATTTTCATCCCCAACAGGAGCTTTGCCGTCTACGTAGGATATGATGGCATAGAGAAAGAATTCGAAGTTCCCATTTACGGAAACAGGTTCATGCTGAGAGCAGAAGAAAGAAACCATCCAAAAAACCAGTACTATTTACTCGAAAAGGCTGGTTTGAGATATCCGAAGGAGTTCAACTCGCCAGAAGACATCGACAGGCTTGTAGTTGTTAAGGTTCAGCAGGCTAAGAATCCCCTTGAAAGAGCTTTCTTTTATGCTGCCTCTCCTGAAGACTACTATCAGCAGGCTGAAAGGCTGCTTAAAGAGGGTGTAATTAACGAGGAAGGATTAAAGAAGGCGAGAATTGAGGAGTACGTTTTGGGTGCAAGATTTAACGCCAACTTTCACAGCTACGCCTTGAAAGACGTTTTCGGAAACTTCGACTTCGTAGGTTTCAGCGACAGAAGGCAGGTCAACCTGCAGGGATTTCTGAACCTCCCAGCCAGGGACCAGCTCAAGATAAATATTCCTGTGAAAAACGAGGAAATCGGCCACTTTGGTGTCACGATGAGAGAAAGCAAGCAACAGGAGGTTTATGAGGCGGCAGAGAAATTCATCGAGGTGTGCAGAGATGAGTTTCCACCCGGTCTTATAGGAATGTTTGGATTGCAGGGAGCCATGGCCTACTCTCCTGAGGATGAAACGAAGCTTGAGTTCGTCATCTTCGACGTATCCTTCAGAGTGCCGGGAGACCCCGCCATTGGCCCAACCTCGCCAGAGATGCGAAATCTCTCACTGAAACACGGTGTCAAAATTGAAGACCCGCTTGACCTCACAATGATGGAAATAAAAAAAGCGATGGAACTGGAGAGATTGAAAGAAATTGTTACTTAACCGGCTTCGAGCAGCTCTATCCCATCCTCTGTAAGTTTCAGCTTACCCTCCTCTTCTTTTACGAAACCCTCTCTAATCAACCAGTCAAGATTAAACTTAAACTGAAAGTCGGAGAGTCCAAGTTCGTTCTTCAGCTC
>DAINRD010000224.1:0-2808 GCA_036742095.1 Archaeoglobus sp.
AAAGTTTTTCGACCCCGGCTGGAACAAAACTGAGATTCCAGAAGAGATACTGGAAAACCTGGATGTCTTTATGGTCTACGAGCAGGTAGATAAACTGATGCTCCTCGAAAGACCCATAATTCTTGTCTCCTCCCCAATACTGAGGAGTGACGGAAGTGGAGAGGCGAGAGGATGGCTGATAATGGCGAAATACCTCGACGAAAGCTGGGTTGAATCGATGCAAAACCTGATCAACGCGCAAATTCACTTCAGTGAAATGAAAAACACCATAGGGCCAAAGACCACGTGGACAGGAAAAATTGACAGCATCCCAATAACCATAGAGTTCGAGAACCCCTTTTACAACCAGTTTTTGAGCACATTCCTGTATTTTGAAATTGCTGCAGTGGCCGGGATACTCCTTGGCAGTGGATTTTTCGCCTTTTTAGCAGATAGATACGGAATCAGGAGAATTTTGAAGTTAACAGACTCCGTAACGAGAGGCGAAAAAGCAGAGGAAGACAAGAAAAATGACGAAATTTCCACACTGATTAAGAACTACAACGATCTGCTGGAAAAACTCAGAAGTTCGGAGGAAGAGGTGAGGTTTCTACTCAGAGTTATGAGGCACGACGTGGCCAACGCCCTTACTGGGGCCATCAGCTACTTAGAGTACCTCAAAGAACTGCATGAGAAAGCTGAGTTTGAAAGAGAGCGAGTGGAAAATATCATTGAGAAGATAAAAACTTCTCTCTGGAGAATCCACCGCATTCTCAAAACCATCAAGGAATTGGAGGCCTCGGAAACTTCGAAATACAGAATTTCGGAGGTGGTAAGAGCAGTTGCGCAGTACCACGAAGTAGAGGTGGAGATAAAGGGAGATGCAATGATAACGGCAGATGACGGGATTTACGAGGTCTTCGAGAATCTGACGTCCAATGCAGTGAAGCACGGTAATGCCACAAAAATATTCGTGGAAGTTATAGAAAACGATTGGGTGGACATCTACTTCTGGGACAACGGAAGAGGTCTTCCTGAGGAGGCGTGGGAATGGTTTTCCAGCATCGACAAACTGCCGTCTCTGGGCATGCTGATAATCAAGAAGTTCGTCGAAAAGTACGGAGGTTCCTTTGATTTCGTGGAGGGGAGCAGGTTCCACATCCGCCTGCCCAAAAAATTAGGGCTCCAGTAAGCGTGTAACAGCCAGCTCGCAAACATTTAAATCAACCCTCTCTCAACAAGCTCTCCATAGCACTTCCTCAAGACCTTCCTGATCTCACCCCTCTTCCTCGCCCCTCCGAGCTTTCTTGCAGCCCTTCTAATGCTCCCATACCTCAAAAAGGTTTCAAGCACCTTTCTGTCCCTCTCATCCAGCTCAAGGTTCTCAAGGCTCTTTCTTGCAATCTCCTCAAGGTCAGCATCGCCGTAGTAGAGGTTGTGCGGATTTACGGCCTTTAGAGGTTCAAAATCAAAGTGGATGAGGTAAACCTCTCCATCGTATCCCATTTTTCTCATCTCTGCTCTCAGCTCCTCCGTATTCCTGAATCCGTCGAGCCTTGCCTCCTCGTCGGTTATTTCCGAGACGTGCTTTCTCTCGATTGTCTTAACTGTCGCTTTACCAATTATCTTCCCTCCACTGTGCACCAAGACTTCATCACCCTCCTTCAAATTCGTCAACTTTCTGATCGTCAGCTTCTTTCTTCCCTCAATCAAGGCTTTGGCGTATTTTCCCTTAAACTCAAGGTGCTTCATTCTCCAACAATTCCGCAATTTTTTCATCGTATTCTGAGGTGAACCTGAAAACCTCAGCTGCATTCTCTCTCGCCTTTCCGCTCCTCAGCGCCTCTACCACTGTCGAAAGCATTTCGAGACTGTATGCTGCCACCACTCCAGCCTTTGCCGCTGCTCTAAGCAAAGCTATGCCACCAATGTCTATGCTCTCCCTCCTTCCATCGAACTGGTATGGGATGACTGCGACAAGCCCAATCTCGCCGGAAAAAATCATCCTGAAAATTTCAGGGTGGAGAGTTTTGATTTCTGCGGTTTCCCTAATTCCTGTAATCTCCGATAGCTTAAAGGCTTTTATCCCCTTCTTTCGCAGATATTCTGCAGTCCCCTCTGTGGCGAGGATTTCGTAACCCATCTCCGAAAGCTCTCTTGCCGGTTTTTCAATGCCATCCTTAACAACTGCAGAGATTAAAGCCCTCTTAGTAAAACCATCCTTCATCTCTCCACCCCGACAATTATTCCATCTTTGGTGCTTACAACCTCAAATTCAACATACTCCCCAACCTTCTTGTCAGTGTTGACCGCAATGCTCCTCTCCCTCGCCACGCAGATTTTCTCACCTTTCAACCTTCCTTCGCAGACTATTCTCGCCCTTACCTTTTCCCCCTGCTGGAAAGGGCAGCTTAACTTTGGCCTCTTCTCCATTCCGAAATCCTCTGGGTTAAGAACGAGCTTAACTCCGTATTCCTTCTCGTACTCCCTAAGCCTCCGGTAGAACTCCTTGAAGGGCATGCTCTTCCCCGCTTTCCTGCCAAAGCGGTAGGGGATGTACTTCTGAATTCCAAGGGGTGGATACCTCTTCCCGGCACCAATTTCAAGGGCAAACTCAATTATCTTTGGAATCTCCCCGTCATTGTAACCCGGAACCCAGACAGGAGCTATGAGCAAATCCATTTTGCTGCTGGCAATCATCTCAGCAACCTCTTTCACCTTCTTCACAGAGTAAGCTCCATGCAGAGTTTTCGCCGTTTTTTCGTCAAGAGAGCTTATTGATAGGTTTATTCTTGTAACGTAATCCTCTATGGCAGAAATTTTCTCATC
>DAINRD010000225.1:0-1020 GCA_036742095.1 Archaeoglobus sp.
TTTCTTGCTCTTTATGGCGCAGCACTCCATCTTGAGCAGCCTCATCTCTCTCTCGCCGAGCAGCTCGCTTTCTGTGCATACAACCAGAATACCCTTGTTAAGAACGAAGAATACATCCTTGAGCTTCTGTATCAGCTCGTAGACCTCCTCAAAGGTCCTCTTTACCAGAAGATAGTCGATGTCGAGCAGTACGGCATTCTTCCATCCCGGCATGTTCACAATCTCCCTGTAGATCCTGTCCGGGTCTGGTTCGAGTGTGCCGTCTCTTCTCTTTGCAGAGAGCATCAGGTGGTTGCCCTCCTCGATTCCGAGAACCTCTGGATACCTTCTGCTTATCACCCTCCCATTGTAACCGCACCTAATTAGGTCGTTGACAACATCCACCGCAGTGTCGAAGCTGTCGGCGAAGTAAACCCTCCCTCTCTCTACCTCATACTTCAGAATTCTCTTTTCTGCTTCCCTCTCAGCCCGCTTCTTTTCTGAAATGTCTCTCGTTATTATTGAGATTCCTGAAAGCTCTCCCATTTCGTTTAGCAGCGGAGAGACTGTAACCTCCACGTCAATGACAACTCCGTCTTTCCTTAGCCTTCTGGTCTCAAATCTCAAACCTGTCTCTCCTTCTCTGATTCTCCTGATGATGAACTCCGTTTCGCTCTTTATCTCGTCGGGAAGAAGTTTTGATGCTTGCATCCCCACGGCTTCTTCCTTGGCCCAACCAAAAATTTTCTCGGCAGTCCTGTTCCAGCTCGTTATCCTTCCTTCGAGGTTTACGGAGTAAATGGCGTCATTGGAGTTCTCTACGATGCTTGCAAGCTGCTGCAGTTCCTTCTGAACTTCGAGAATTTCTCTCGTTCTTCTTTCCAGCTCCTCACACGTGTTCTTGAGTTCAATCTCAGCCTTCTTCCTCCTTGTTATGTCTCTCATCATGGCAACGAAGCCGATAACCTCTCCATTTGAGTCGTGAATGCTGGTGAGAGTTTGGTCAACTATTATCACCTCTCCGTCTTTCCTTATTCTGAG
>DAINRD010000225.1:1030-2230 GCA_036742095.1 Archaeoglobus sp.
CTTTACGTGACCCTCAACAACCGCCCTCTTGAAGTTCTCGCTGCACTGCTTCCAGTGTTCCTTCGGAAGAAGGAAGTTGAGGGGCTTTCCGACAGCTTCTTCAGCAGTGTATCCGAACATCATCTCAGCACCACGGTTCCAAACTGTTATTCTGCTATCCAAGTCCAGTATAACGATGGCATCAATGGAATGTTCGAGAATTTCCCTGAAAAAGGCAAGCTCTCTCTCAATTTTCCTTCTCGCAGAGATATCTCTGGCGAGGCATCTGTAAATATTGCCGTCCTTTTTCACTATAACTTCAACCGGAATGATTTTTCCGTCATTGACTATTTCGTACTGAAAATTTCCCGATTCAAGTTTCTCTACAGGAAAATGCTCGAGAACGTCCCTTATGTACCTCCCCTCTACATCTCCAAATTTGTCCTTAAAATTGGAGGTTGCAAAAAGGATGCGATAATGGCTGTCCAGCTCAAAAAGCCACCAATCCATTTCTTCAACAACACTTCTGAACCTTTTTTCGCTTTCCTCGAGTGATTGTCTTTCTTTCATAAGCTCTTCAATCATCCAGTTAAAAGCTCTTGCAAGCTCACCAAATTCGTCGGTTGATTTCGGCACCAACTTCTTCATTTCTCCTCTCACAGCACTCTGAAAAGCATCTCTGAGTTCCTCAACCGGTTCGAGAATGCTACCAGCGGAGAAAAGTGATATTATCATGACAACAATTAAAACGTAGGCGTAATAGGAGGGATTGACACCAATTTCCACCAGTGAAATCCCCAAAACGAGTGAGATTGCCGATATGATTGTAAGCAGCAGTATAAACCGAATAAACACTCTCATAGCGCACCACTCCCAATTACAAGTAGTGTGAACAGCATCCCTGCAGTCCATCCTCCATAAGCCGCAACTAAAGGTTTGACTCCTACTCTCTGCACCCTTCCCACATTAACCGTGTAACCAATGGCAGCGAGAGTGGTTGCGAACATTACCGTTGCCAAGGGGCTCAGAATCTGCACGATCTCGCTTGGAAGGTAAGCAGATGAGAACAGAGCCACACCGAAAAAGGTTACGATGTACCATGGGACGTAAAACCTGCTCTCAGAGTAGAGGATGGAGAGAACGAGAACGACGGGGGCTATCATTGCAATTCTGATCCCCTTTATCGCCAGCGCCTCCTCCTCAACACCGAAAAGCTGAGAG
>DAINRD010000225.1:2240-2753 GCA_036742095.1 Archaeoglobus sp.
AATGGAAAGTTGCCTGCTTAGCCTCAGGCGGGATGAAAGCCAGAAAACGGTTAGGAAGATTAAGGAGGCTGAGATGAGCGTTGCAGCCACAACTTCTGGATGAAACTCGCCCAGGTAGGGGATATTGATGTTCACGCCGTAGAGAGTAATTCCGATGGGAAGGAGGAAAGGAACGTATCTCTCCACCGTTCTTTTCCTCTCCTCACTTCTCTGGAGGTTTCCAACAACTATACCAAAAACAAGAGCCAGAAAAAGGGGTTCGATGGCGGGATTGGCAAGGCTTGTTATGTATGCGGCCACACCGCAGATTAAGAGCACTGACAGCATCTGAAGGTTTTTTCTCGAAACAGGCAACTCTCTGGCAACCTCAATCAGTTTTGCCGTCTCGCGCATCTGCTAAGTAGTCTGTATCAACATATATAAAAATTTGTTTCGGGGAGTAATTTTAAATACACTCTCTTCCAATCCAGAACGTGGAAAGTGTTGAGCTTGAAGTTTTAAGGCTGCTTGAAG
>DAINRD010000226.1:0-2741 GCA_036742095.1 Archaeoglobus sp.
TTGCAGAGGGTGCATTTGTCAGCCGTGCCCTTAACGGGGTTTCTGAACCTCGCTCCATAGGGGCAAGCCTGTATGCACGCACCACACCCGATGCAAATCTCGTCGTCAATCAGAACCAAGCCTTCCTCGGTTTTGTAGGTGGCATTGACTGGACAGGCGTGGACGCAAGATGGATTGTCGCAGTGGTTGCATATCTTTGGCACGAATGCCACCCTTCCGTTCATTGCATATCTCTCAACCCACGTGCGGAAGTAGCCGACGGGAACGTTGTTTTCAGCGGCGCATGCAGCAACGCAGGAAAGGCAGCCGTAGCACTTCGAAACATCCACAACGTAAACGTATCTGTCGCCGTTCTCCATTTTCCACCTCCTCCTGCCAGACCCTTTCCGGCTGACATCGTTTAGACTTAATGTTAAGATATAAACTTTATGAAATCAACATTGTTAAAAAACGATAGATCATTTCAAACTTCAGGTCTGTAGTGCTTGGCAAGCTTCTCCAGAAAGTCCTCGAAGCTTATTTTGTCCAGCAATCCCCAGTCAAAGGGCTCAGCTTCTCTCACCTCGATGTAGAGGGCTCCTGAAGGGCATACAGCGATGCACGAGCCGTAGCCATCGCAGAGTCTTTCGTCTTTCAACTTGGCTTTGTCGTTTTCGAGCGCTAAGGCGCCTGTGGGACAGGAGTTGACGCAACTCCCGCAGCCAATGCACCTTTCCTCGTCTATGGCTATAATCATCCGCTTCATTTTCAGTGCCTCCGTTTTCAGTGTCCCCTGTGGGCTCTCCTCTCAGCCTCAATCATGCTTTCGTCAATTTTCTTCGAGTAAGGCTCGACGGCACCGCTCACCCTCACAATGCACTTCTCCGTGTCGATCTGCTTTCCGTGCTCCTCCTTGGCCTTTTCGACCATCAGATGAAGAGCGTGGCAGCAAGGCACTTCCATGGTGTAAACCTCAAGCTTGGCATCGCTCTCCGCGACGATCATCTTGATTCTCTCGAACATTCTTTTTGGGTCTTCGAGCATGGGGCAGCCTATGATGACTGCATCGCTCTCAAACCTGTCCCTGATGTCTCTGTTAACCAGCACGGCGCAATCGGCAGCGATTACTATCTTCTCCCCCTTCAGGAAGGGAGCCTTGGGGTGAACGAGCATTATCTTAACCGGCCACTGCTTTACCTCCTGCATGGTCTAACTTGAACACCAACCAACATCTACCTTTTCCCTAAAATCTTCATTCGCCTAAGACAGATTTCAGGCAGACTTTTAAAAGGACTTTAAACGCGAGACAATGAAGGTATTACACCCGGGAGCAGAGTACGTTTACGAGTTAACAGGCTCGACGGTTACGGAAAGCTGCATGAAGGTTGAATCTTAGAGGCACAGTTTTTAAGAAAGACTGGAGGAGGTGTAAGCTTTTTATCAAGGCTAAAAGACAGGTTTTTGAAGAGCTCCGGAAAGCTCGTCTTTGATTCTTAACTTCCTTCAGTGCAAGAAGCATGTGCCTTAATTTTTAAATAAAAGCTTAAAAGGAAAATCAAAGCTCAACGTAGGTTGCGTCAATTATCCCATCAAGCTTGGTCATCTCCTCAAGCACTTCTGGCGTTGGTGGGTCGTCGACGAGCAGGAGCATCAGCTGAATTCCTCCCGGCTTGTCCCCGCTCCTTCCAACAATCATTCCTGCTATGTTGATGTTGTTCCTGCCAAAGAGCGTTCCAACTCTGCCAATGACACCGGGCTTGTCTTCGTGCAGGGAGATAATGTAGTGCCCCTTCGGGATGAAGTTGACATTGTAAACGTCAATTTTCAGGATTCTGTACTCGTTGCCAAAGCATGTGCCTGCGAGATACATCTCCTTTCCGTTGCTCTCGACCCACACCTCCAGCAAGCTCTCGTAGTGCTCCACACTCTCAACCTTGCTTTCCTCGATGGTTATTCCCCTCTCAACTGCCACCGGCTTTGCAGAAACCAGATTGATTTCATTGCCGAGAATCGGCTCAAACAGACCTTTTAAGAGGGCTCTTGTCACGAATTCGGTGTTCTTTGTGGCTATCTTGCCGCTGCAGGTTACCTTAACTCTCTTCATGGCCCCTCCAAGCCTAACACTGGCAATCTTACCCATCTTCTCAGCAAGCGTCAGGAAGGGCATCATGAACTCAAACTCCGCAGGCTCAATGGAGGGAAGGTTGACGGCGTTTCTGACAGGCAGTCCCTTTGCCATGTTAACTATGTCCTCCGCAATTATCATCCCCACACTCAGCTGAGCTTCTCTCGTTGAGGCGGCGATGTGGGGAGTAGTGACGACATTCTCCAGCTGGAGAAGCGGGTTGTCTGGAGATGGTGGCTCTTTCTCATATACATCAAGGCCAGCAGCAACGACTTTTCCTTTCTTTATCGCCTCATAGAGCGCCGCCTCATCAACAATTCCGCCCCTTGCAGCATTGATGACTATCACACCATCCTTCATCTTTTCAAACTGCTCCTTTCCAATCAGACCAATGGTTTCCTTCGTTCTCGGTACGTGGACAGTGATGACGTCCGATGATGCCAAGAGAGTGTCGAGGTCAACGAGCTTAACGCCAATCTGCTCGGCCCTCTCTTTGGACACGAAGGGGTCGTAGGCCAGAACGTTCATTTCAAGAGCCTTGCAGCGTTTCGCCACTTCAAAACCAACTCTGCCAAGTCCGATAACTCCAGCAGTCTTTCCTCTAAGCTCAATTCCCGTGAACTTCTTCCTCTCCCAC
>DAINRD010000227.1:0-2116 GCA_036742095.1 Archaeoglobus sp.
GCCTCGACTTTGTCGTGAAAACGAACCTCTGCTCCACCACAATACCTCCTCGATGCTCCATTGAAAGCTGTGAGGTTATTTTTTCAATGCCGTTCAACACCGCAGCGGCTACGTTGTAGTTCGATTCGTCTGCGTAAACCTCAACACTCGCCTTTCCCGCTGCAAAATCAATCTGAAAGCCTTCTGGGATGTAAACGCCCGCGTGAACCTTGCCGAGCCTGATGAGCTCGATGAGCTCGCTCCTCGTCGAGACGAAGTAAGCTATGTCGAAGGTGTCGCCCCTTTGCATTGCCGAAATCAGCGAGTAGGACAGCTCGCTCGAATCAGCATCAACCACCGCAATCCTGACGTTCTTCACCTCCCCGCTGAAGGAGTAGCCAAAAAGCGAGACGAGGATTATGGGCTGAAGGATGAGAATTGCAAGCAGTCTTCTCTCCCTGAAAACGACCTTCAGCTCCTTAAGAAAGACTGCGTAAACCTTTTCAAGCATGCTCCATCAACCTCATAAAAGCCTCTTCGAGGGTGCACCGCCTGATTTCCACCCTGAAAACCCTGACTCCAGCCCTGCTCAGCATCTCGATGATTTTCGGAGCTTCTGCAGCCGCATCACCAACCTCCACAACAACCTTCCCGTTTATCCATGAACGGTAATTCGACAGTATTCTGGATGCAGTGAGAGCATCATCCACCTCAAGAAGCAGTCTGTCACCACCAGCCCTCTTCTTTATCTCCTCAGGCGTTCCTTCGGCGATTTTCGAGCCGTTTCTTATCAGAACCAGCCTCTCGCACCTCTCAGCTTCGTCCATGTAGTGCGTTGTCACAAGAATCGTTTTTCCCTCCTCCCTGAGCCTCTCAAACTGCTCCCAGAAGCTCACCCTCAATGGTGGGTCAACTCCTGCAGTTGGCTCGTCGAGAACGAGCAACTCAGGGTCGTGGAGCATTGCGCACGCAAGCATGGCTCGCTGCCTCATCCCACCGCTCAGGTTCTTGACAAGCCTTTTGCGATACTTCTCAAGCTGAACGAGCTTCAGCATCTCCTCTATTCTCCTCTCATCCTCAATTCCGTAAAGGGATCCGAAAAACCTGAGATTTTCCTCAACCGACAGGTTGAGGTAGAGGGGAGAGTTCTGGGGCATCCAGCCCACGGAGGTGGCATAATTTCTTATTTCGCCTTCGTAGGGCACCATTCCGAAGATCGCCCTGATGGTGGTTGTTTTTCCGCTCCCGTTCGGCCCCAGCAGACCGAGAATCTCTCCCCTTCTGACGTTGAGAGTCAATCCCTTCACGGCGTAAAAGTCCCCGAACCTGACGCTGAGGTTCGAGATTTCGAGGATGTTCATAATGATTTAGTGGAAAATTTAATTTAATAAATTGTTGTCACTGAGGCCGGTTAATTTTGGTAATTTTTTGAGGAGATGGAAAATAAAAAACCTTCTACTATTCGTTAGATCTGATAATAATTAGCCTTGTCTCTGTTCTGTAAGTATATTTTCTGAGTTTCAGTTCTTCATGAAGTCCGCTAATGAGTTCGTAATTTCTAACTTTTTTATATTTTGTTGCATAATTTTATTATGAAAGAGAAAGATTTTAAATATTGTTTATATTCAAAATTATGAAGTTACCAAAATGTTTTCAGGAAATTGGAGTTGTGACGGGCAGAAGCTCCAAATTTTCGCCTCGAAGAATATCAAACTAAAATATAACAAAAACCTTAAAAGCCCCGTAACACCTTAAAAATTATGTTCAGCAAAAATTCGTGCAACAGAAGATTAAGCGATTCCACTTCGCATCGCTCGGTCCACCCAAATCCCTTTGGGACTTCGCTTAATCTCGAAACGTTATCCGAAATTCGGCTCGGCAGCTTATCAATAGATTTAAAAGGTTGGAGCAAATTATGGTATTATGGAGAGGGAAACCATGTACCAAGAACTTAAAACCAAAGGAGAAATTATGTTAGAGAAAGCAGAGAAAATTGGAAACTTCTGGGCATTTAAGGAAAAACCAATACCAGAAGAAAAACAACTTATGCTATTTGATAACGTCCAATTTATTTATGAACTGGCATTAGCGCAACTTGAATTAAAAGCTTTGGGGGTAAAATTTGAAGTTACCAACG
>DAINRD010000227.1:2126-2734 GCA_036742095.1 Archaeoglobus sp.
TTAAGAGAATTCAGACTTTTAGAGGAACCGGAAGATGTTGATTCATTAAGAAGAAAACTTGCCTATTTCAAACTAATTAAAGGTCGATATACGGACTATTTTTATATTGTAAGGAAAAACCGCACGAGGTCTGTAAATCAGTATTTAACACACTGGATATACCCGTATAAAGGTAAATTTCATCCTCAGATGATCAGAGCATTACTCAATATAATAGGATTAAATAAAGGAGACACTGTTTTAGACCCATTCATCGGGAGCGGCACGACTGCAGTAGAAGCTCAACTTTTAGGGATTAACTGCATCGGTATCGATATCTCTCCTCTGTGTGTTCTCCAAAGCAAAGTAAAAACGGAATCAATAGATGTTTTACCAGAAATATTAGAATGGAAAGATGAGATATTGCTGAAAGTTGGAGTAAACTTATTTAATCTTGATGATAAAGCTCTTGATAAAACAATAGAAAAAATTTCTAATGAGAAAGTAAGAAACTTTTATCTCATGGCAAAATTGGTGGCAATTAGTGATAATGCTAGAAGGAAAAAAGATTTTGCAAAATCTTTCAGAAAAAACCTGGATTTGATGATTTTATCGGTAAAGGATTATTT
>DAINRD010000228.1:0-1758 GCA_036742095.1 Archaeoglobus sp.
CATAGACTCGCTCACGGACTTGGCAAGGGCAGCAACAACCCGCTTCGGCTGGGAAGATCTCGTTGACCTTCTCAAGGGGTTGAGGGTGCTCTGTGTTAAGAAGAATCTACTTGTTACGACTCTCCTTACTGCGGAGGTATTTGAAAAGGGCAGGGAAGAGGAGCTGCTTGACCAGGCGGACGGGATAGTGGTTTTTGAGTGGGTGGTGGAGAAGGATTCAATAACGAGATGGATGTACTTCAGAAAGTTCACGGGTCTCCTTCCAAAGCTTGAAAAGGAGAGGATAATGAAGTACAACGTTAGAATTGACCCGGCAATTGGCTTCACCATTTCGAGAGTAATGAGAGTGATATAAAGGGGGTGTCGGAATGCTTAAAACTGGAATTGAGGGGTTGGATGCAATTCTCGGTGGAGGGATTCCTGAAGGACACATCGTGGCAGTTGTGGGTAGTTATGGGACAGGAAAAACGACTCTTGGAATCCATTTCATCTACGAAGGGTTAAAAAACGGAGAAAGCTGCATGATACTGAGCTTTGACGAGGATGAGAGGAGTATTCTGGATAATGCAAAGAGTGTGGGGATGGATTTAGAGCCTTTTGGTGATAAACTTCAGATCGTCAGACTGGAAGCTTCAGAAGTCAAGAAAAGCTTTGAAAAGCTGGAAAGCGACATTCCTGAGATTATAAAAAGTCTTGGAGTTAAGAGAATGCTAATAGACTCCATAAGCGTTCTTGAAACTCTGTTTGATGACGCAGGAAGATACCAGATGCTTGCAACCTTCAGGAAAATTTTGAAGGAGAGTGGTATAACAGCCGTAATTACCAGCGAGGCTGACAAGTATCAACCCACATCGTCGAAGTACGGGATTCTGGAGTACATCTGTGACGGATTGATAAGCCTTAAGGTCGTCAGAAAGAGCGAGCTTGATGAGCCAACTCTCGGCCTAGAAGTCGTGAAAATGAGGAGAGTCAGACACTCGAGAAAGCCCAAACCCTACATCATTACCGACAGCGGAATAGTGGTTTACGAGGAGGCCGAGATTTTCTGAGTATTTTTTAGCATAATTTTATAACCCTATTGCTGACTTACTGCATGTACGGCAGGGTTGAAGAGGTAGCGGAAAACGTTTTTGCATATATTCAGGGAAGAGGGGAGTGGTTTGTCAACAACACAGGACTGATTGTTGGTGATAGCTACGCCATTCTTGTAGACACAGTTTCCAGCGAAGAGAGAGCATTGAAAATGCTGGATGCTTTTAAAGAGGTGACGGATAAGCCGATAAAGGTTTTAGTCAACACCCACGGCCATCCCGACCACGTTTGGACCAACCATCTGGTTAACGCAATTTCAATTGCCCACGAGAATGCAAGGAGGGAGACCGCAGGTGCAGTGGTTGAGATCTATAAGCCTCTTTTTCCCCAACTTGATTTTAGAGGAGCCAGGGTCACCCTTCAGGATGTTACCTTCGAGAGAAGGCTGAGGCTTCATCCGGGTTTTGAGGTTGAGCTGACCCATCCCGGTGTTGCCCACACGAGTGGGGATAGCTACGTGTATCTCCCGCAAAAGAAAGTTGTTTTCTGCGGAGACTTGCTATTCGCGAAGCCCTGCACACCCTTTGCCCTTGGCGGTTCAATCAGAGGTTACATTGCTGCAATGAGAGAGCTTCTGAGCCTTGATGCGGAGGTTTACGTTCCGGGGCATGGAGGAGTAGTGGGAAAGGAGGGGCTGGAGGCAGCAATTGGTTATCTTGAGTTTGT
>DAINRD010000228.1:1791-2727 GCA_036742095.1 Archaeoglobus sp.
AGCTGCGAGGAAAATGCTGGAATACGGAGGTGGAAGAAAATGAGGCTCGTAACCTTTGAAAGGCTGGGAGAGGAGAGGATTGGATTCGTGCAGGGCAAAAAGGTTTTTGATTTAACCCTCTGCTATGCTGCGCTCCTTAAAAAAGAAGGTGTGGCAGTTGCGATGAGAGTTGCCCACGCTTTAATGCCGCCAGACATGCTCAGCTTTCTTGAGGGGGAAGAGAGGGCTCTTGAAGAGGCAAAAAGAGTAAAGGAGTTCGTAGAGGAAAGGGAAGGAGAGATTGAGGGGCCGAATGGTGAGAAAGCTGTGTGGTCTCTCAGCGAAGTGAAGCTGAAAGCTCCCCTTAAACCGAGACTGATGGTGGACTTCTCCACCTTCGAGGAGCACGTCAGAATGGGCTTTGAAAAGCTGGGCATGAGCATACCGCAGGAGTGGTATCAGGTTCCTGTTGGGTACAAAATGAACCCATACAGCGTAATTGGCCCTGATGAGCCTGTAATCTGGCCGAGTTTCACGCAGCTTCTCGACTACGAGCTGGAGTTTGGAATTGTTGTGGGGAAGAGGGGGAAGAACGTATCGAAGGAGGATGCGATGGAGTATGTTCTGGGCTACACCATTGTCAACGACATCAGTGCGAGGGACATGGAGTTCATTGAGCTAAAAGCAATGCCCCTCGGCCCGTTAAAGAGCAAGGATTTCGACAACGCAACACCTATGGGGCCGTGCATTGTGACGAAGGATGAAATCAGGGACCCCCACAACCTGAAAATGGTGGCGAGAGTTAATGGAGAGGTCTGGAGCGAGGCAAGCACGAAGGATATGCACTGGAAGATTCCCGAACTGATTGCCCATCTCTCCAAGGACCAGACAATTTACCCCGGCACCGTAATGCTCTCAGGCACTCCCGGCGGGGGATGCGGGATGCACGTTGGAAAG
>DAINRD010000229.1:0-2702 GCA_036742095.1 Archaeoglobus sp.
CGAGTTTCTGACGAACCTGCACTTTTATCTGGCAGAATTTGGCTTCCTTTAGCTGTTTTGACGTTCCTCAGCCCCTAATCTCCTCACCGAACCTCTCGCCCACCCACTTACCGAAGTTCAGCAGGGTGTTCTCGCTGAAGTAGTTTCCTATGACCTGCAGGCCAACTGGCAGACCTTTAACCATCCCGACGGGAACGCTCAAGGCAGGCAATCCAGCAAGGTTCACGGGGACAGTGTTCACATCAGCCTTGTACATTGTCAGAGGGTCAGCCAACTCCCCAATTTTGAAGGGCAGTGCTGGCATTGTCGGTGAAATCAGGACATCGTACTTCTCAAAAGCCCTATTGAAATCCTTAATGACGAGCGTTCTCACCTTCTGCGCTTTGAGGTAGTATTTTCCGTAGTAGCCAGCTGACAGAGCGTAGCTGCCGAGCATTATCCTCCTCTTGACTTCATCGCCAAAACCCTCGGCCCTGACCTTCGAGAAGTACCTCCGCCAAGAGTCGAGCTTTTCGAGGGCGAAGCCGTACCTGACGCCATCGTATCTTGCCAGATTGGATGAGGCCTCGCTCATGGCTATGATGTAGTATGCAGCCAAGGCATACTTGAAGGAGGGCATGCTCACCTCTCCAACCTCGTGCTTCTCCCTGATAATCTCAACTGCTTCGCTGAAGCGTTTCATCACGTCGTCATTGCCACCCATCTCTTTTATGATGCCAACCCTCAGCTTTCTGTCCTCAGGCTCAAACCTGAAGTCCCTTCCGGCGTTGGTTGAGTCCCTTACATCTCTGCCCGCAATTACCTCAAGAAGCAAAGCCAGATCATCGATGCTGTCGGCCATCGGCCCTATCTGCTCAAGGGAGTTGGCGTATGGAATAAGTCCGTACCTCGAAACGAGGCCGTAGGTTGGCTTTAGCCCGTAAACCCCGCAAAAGCTTGCGGGACACCTTATACTCCCCCCAGTGTCGCTTCCCAGCGATAGCACAGCCTCATCCGCAGCGATTACTGCTCCACTTCCACCGCTGCTACCTCCTGCGACTCTTTCTTCATCGTGGGGGTTTCTCACCACTCCAAAGTAGCTGGTTTCTGTTGTTGTCCCCATAGCAAACTCGTCCATGTTGGCCTTGCCGATGATTATGGCCCCTTCCTGCTTCAACCTCTCAACCACGTGGGCATCGAAAACAGGCCTGTAGTTGCTGAGTATCTTCGAGGCGCAGGTCGTGAGGATGCCCTTGGTGGAGATGTTATCCTTCACCGCTATGGGAACTCCCGCAAGCCTTCCCTTCAGCTCTCCTCTGTCGTATTTCTCGGCCATTTTCAGCGCTTCATCCTTGCAGACGGTGATGTAGGCGTTTAGTTTGCTTTTCTCAATTCTTTCGAGCATCTCAGAGACGGCATCGTAGCATCCCTGACTTTCAACCTTTTCCTTCCACTCAGCAATCCTCACTCCACCACCCTCGGCCCCTTGAAGTAACCCTCTTCCTTATGCGCCGCGTTGCTCAAAGCCTCCTCCTGATTAAGGCACTCTCCCGGCTCGTCTTCTCTGAAAACGTTGATTATGGGAAGAACGTGAAAGGTGGGCTCAACATCCTCCTCAACCTCGTCGAGGATGTTGAAGTAATCGAGAATCGTTTCAAACTCCCTCCTGAACTTCTCAGCCTGCTCCTCCGTTATCTCAATTTTGGCAAGCTCGGCAGTGTGGTAAACATCCTCGATGGATACCATGAAAGCTGGTTGAGGGTGGGTAATAAATGGTTTTTCAAGTTTCGAGTAAAGGGATGTGTGGCTTTAGAGGTGTGACTATAGACGAGGGAATTATTCCATAATACCGCAAATGTACAACAAACCAAAAACCTCAAACCTTCAGAGCCCTCAAAGCAGCCCCTCTCATCACCTCTACATCAGGCTCAATGCCCGTCCAGATTTCGAAGGCCTTTGCCCCCTGATGGACGAGCATTTCAATGCCGTAAACCACCCTGCAACCCCTCTTCTTCGCCTCCCTAATAAGCGGGGTCTCCATTGGATTGTAAACGGTGTCAAAGACCAGCTTAACCCCATCGAGCATTGCGGTCGGAACCGGAATTTCTGCCCTAAATCCCCGCATTCCGAGGGGTGTGGCGTTGACAACGACATCCACTTTCCCTTTCAGCTCCTCTACTCTGCTCAAAGGCCAGAAAATGCACTCACCATACCTTCTCAGCATCTCTACCGCTTCTCTCCCCTTCTCCTCGGTTCTGTTTGCTACAATTACAGTTGAGCCCATCTCAAGCAAAGCTAGAGCAGCAGCCTTCCCCGCCCCACCAGCTCCAACGACCAGCGCAGTCTTATCTTCCAAATCGATTTCTGAAAGAGCCGCCTTAACGCCATAAACATCCGTGTTGTATCCCACCATCTCAACAAGGTCGATGGTGTTCACAGTCTTAATTTTAGCCGCATCTCCTTCGAGCTCCAAGAACTCCGCAACACCCTCCTTAAAAGGTATTGTGACGTTAAGCCCCCTGAATCCCAAGGCTTTAGCACCCAAAATCGCGTCCCTCAGCCTGTCGGGCTTGACCTCAAAGGCCAGATAAACGCCCTCTATCCCCTCATGCTTTAACGCTGCGTTGTGCATTGCAGGTGAGACTGAGTGCTTTATGGGGTAACCTATGACGCCTAGGTAGAGCATGCCCAATGTGGTCATGCAGTAAAAAAGGGTTTTCGGA
>DAINRD010000230.1:0-2680 GCA_036742095.1 Archaeoglobus sp.
TCCCTGACTTCATCCTTGTATAGCTCTCTGAGCGGCTCAATTACATCCTTGAACCTGTAGCTGGTTGGAAAGCCCCCAACATTGTGGTGGCTCTTTATTCCTCCCTGACTCTCTATGATGTCGGGGTAGATAGTCCCCTGAATGAGGTAATCAGCTCTGTGCTCCTCGGCAACTCTCTCGAAAATCCTTACGAAGAGCTCGCCAACCACCTTTCTCTTTTCCTCGGGGTCTGTGACACCTTTAAGAGCTTTGAAGAACTCATCCTTTGCGTCGATGAACACCAGTCCCATTTCGCCGAAAATCTCCTTTATTCTCTCAGGCTCGCCCTCTCTCATCAGCCCTGTGTCCACGAAAACGGGAATCAGGCGGTCACCTATGGCTTTGTGGGCGAGAACTGTGCATACTGAGCTATCAACACCGCCTGAGAGGGCTATTATTGCCTTTCCTTTCTCCTGAATCTCCTTGATAGCATTCTCGACAAACTTCGCGACATCCATCAAATCTCCTCCTCCCTTCTGTATTTCAGTGCTGCCCTCACAAATCCAACAAAGGGCGGGGAGGGTTTGTAGGGTCTTGACCTGAACTCGGGGTGGAACTGGGTTGCGAAGAAGAAGGGATGGTCGGGAAGTTCTGCTATCTCCATCCTCCTCCCACCATCCGAGTAAGCGCTGAAAACGAGACCTTTGCTCTCTATTTTTTCAATGTATTCGGGATTCACCTCATACCTGTGTCTGTGCCTTTCGACGATTTTTTCACTTCCGTAAAGGCTGTACGCAATGGTGTTGGGCTTCACAGTCACCTCTATATCTCCAAGTCTCATCGTTCCACCCTTCTCCTCAACTCCCCTCTGCTCTGGCAGAAGGTCGATTACGGGATGGGGAGTGTTCTCGTCAAGCTCCGTGCTGTTGGCATTGCTGAGACCAACAACGTTTCTTGCGAACTCTATAACGGCAAGCTGGAAGCCGAAGCAGATTCCGAGGAAAGGTATATCGTTCTCTCTGGCGTATTGAATTGCCCTTATCTTCCCTTCCGCCCCCCTTGGCCCAAAGCCTCCCGGCACGAGGATTCCATCCACATTCAGAGTAAACTCGTCAACGTTCTCTAAATCCTCACTGTCAACCCAGACGACGTTTACCTTGCAGCCCGCCTCTATTCCTCCATGCTTCAAAGCCTCCTTGATGCTGAGATAGGCATCCCTGACATCAACATACTTCCCGACAATGGCGATGGAGACCTCTTCATACAGGGTTTTCATTCTTTTGACAATGCTCTCCCATTCGCTTCTGCTCTCCTTAACCTTCAAATTGAGCTTTCTCATCAAATACTCGTCAAGCTTCTCTCTTTTGAAAATCAGAGGCACCTCGTAGATGTCCTCCGCAGTCTCGTTGCTGATTACTGCTTCTTCAGGCACGTCACAGAAAAGGGCAATCTTTTTCTTTGTTGCAGGCCTGAGTTTCTCCTCGCATCTTCCCACAATTACGTCAGGATGCAGTCCAAGCTCCCTCAGCTCCTTAACGCTGTGCTGCGTTGGCTTTGTCTTCTGCTCCCCTCCTGCATCAAGAGGGACAAGGGTGACATGGACGAGGGCAAAATCCTCCTCCTTCTCCTCATTGTGCATCTGCCTTATCGCCTCAAGGAAGGGCATCCCCTCTATATCACCAACTGTTCCCCCTATCTCAACAAGGCATATTTCTGCGTTGCTCTCCTTCGCAACCCTTCTGATCCAGCTCTTTATCTCGTCCGTAACATGAGGAATAATCTGCACTGTCTGGCCGAGGTATTTTCCCTTCCTTTCCTTCTCTATAACCCTCTTGTAAACCTTCCCCGTCGTGATGTTGTGTTCTCCTGTCAGTTCCTCTCCAATAAACCTCTCGTAGTGGCCGAGGTCAAGGTCAACTTCAGTACCATCCTTCAGAACGTAAACTTCACCGTGCTGGAAGGGGTTCATCGTTCCTGCATCGATATTAATGTAGGGGTCGATTTTGATGGGAACAACCCTGTAGCCCATGTCCACGAAGAGTCTGCCTATTGAGGCTGCTGTAATTCCCTTGCCCAGTCCGCTCATCACTCCTCCAGTCACGACAATGTACTTCATTGTCTCAACTCCGGAGGTCGCATATCTGGAATCCCATCCTCAATGGGAAAAACAGCATTGCAGCTTTTACAAATCAGCTTTCCGGAAATAATCTCATCCTCATTCTTCTCCGTGACTTCGACCTCCAGATCGGACTTGCAGAGAGGACATGCAAGAATCTCAAGTAGCTTCCTTCTCATGAATTCTGTTTGAAGTGGAGGTAAATAACAATTTCCGCCTAAAATTTAAATACCGTGGAAAAGCCTAAAAGCATGGATTTCGCGAAAGAGAAATTTCAGTTACTTGCAATCTCATCTCTCACCCTTCCCTGGCTGATTTCCATCGCATTTAATTATCACCATCCCGCCTTAACCCAGACTCTGCTCTCAGGTTTAGCAGTGGTTTCTGCAAGCTTCCTCATTTCATGGGCTGCTGAAACTGCAGAAATGGATGTGCCGAGGTCTTTCAGCCTCGCTGTTGTTGCTCTGCTTGCTGTTCTGCCTGAATATGCCGTTGACGGCTACTTTGCGTGGAAGGCCGGTAGCGTGGGAGGGGAGTACGTTCACTACGCAACCGCAAATATGACGGGAGCGAACAGATTGCTGA
>DAINRD010000231.1:0-2264 GCA_036742095.1 Archaeoglobus sp.
CAATGAGTCGCTTATAGCCCAGTACGTTGGATGCATAGTGGATGGGGAGTACACGGCCAGCGACATCATGCTCAACACGATGCCAATCTACCACTGCGCCCAGCGAGATGTCTTCATGATGCCAATATTCTACGTTGGTGGAACGAATGTAATGATGACGGAGCCCAATCTGGATTTAATGCTGGAATACATTGACAGATACAAGCCCACGATGCTCTTCCTTGCCCCGACTGTCTGGATAGGAATGCTGAGACATCCTTATATCGACAAATATGACCTTCAATCACTGAGAAAGTGCTACTACGGGGCCTCAATCTTTCCGGAGGAGCCCCTGAAAGAGCTCATGGAGAAGCTTCCACAGGCGAGATTTTTCCAGTACTACGGGCAGACGGAGCTAGCTCCATACCACACAGTTGCGAACCATGAAGAGATACTGGATTACACAAAGACTGCTGGCAGGAGCGGGCTGAATCTTGAGTCAAGGCTCGAAAACGACGAGCATGAGGAGATAGCTGATATAGGGGTACCGGGAGAGATTACAGCCCGCGGACCTCACGTTATGCTGATGTACTACAAAGACCCGGAGAAGACTGAAGAGGCTTTCAAATGCGGATGGTTCCACAGCGGTGACATTGCGGTGAAGTACAGGGAAAGCTACTTCGAAATCGTTGACAGAAAGAAGGACATGATAAAGACTGGTGGTGAGAACGTATCCAGCAGAGAGGTGGAGGAGGTAATATACAAGCACCCCGACGTCTGGGAGGTTGCCGTCATCGGTTTGCCGCATGAAAAATGGATTGAGGCTGTAACGGCAATCGTTGTGCCCAAACCGGGGAAAATAATAAATCCTGAGGACATTATTGAATTCTGCCGCAAGGAACTCTCTCCCTACAAGGTTCCCAAGGGGGTTATCGTGCTTAAGCCTGAAGATTTGCCAAAAACTCCGTCTGGAAAGATAATGAAAAGGGAGCTGAGAAAAATCTTCAAGGATTATTATTCGGCTTGAAGGGGAAGCATTCAAATACTTCTTTTTTTTGTTGAGTCATAGTGAGCACCCTATTAGTATAATTTTTAAATACATGCTCATATAGAAGGATTAATCATGAATACTATATCTCAGCTGCTGAACGGCTTGGCAAATATAGAGAGACCATCCATTTTCTATGGAAGTGAAGCGATATCGTATAAGGACTTTGTTAAGAAGGGGAAGATACTGCTGTCATTATATACACATCTGGGACGACAGGAAGGCCGAAGGGTGCGATGCTCACCATAGAAGTCTCCTATCCTCTGCGATTGCCGAGAGAGGCCATATCAACACCAATGAATCGGATGTTGGCTCCCCGTTCCCTTTTTTGAACACAACAGAGTGCTCGACGTCATTGAGAGGTACAGGATTACAAACTTTTGGCGGGGTACCCACGATGTATCACATGTTTTCAACACAAACTTCGATGATTGCGACATCTCTTCAGATGAGAATACGTAAAAAGTTCAGGAATGCTAAAATCATGCACCTTTACGGTCTAAATGAGTCCTCGGGAGTGTGTCTGCTGTCTCCACTTGTCGATGACGTCGAAGCCCTATTCGACCCCACGGGAATGCCGGTGCTTGGAGTGCCAATTGACGATTACAAGGTCAAAATCGTAGATGAGGAAGGAAATGAGCTGCCAGATGGAGAGGTGGGAGAGATTGCCGTAAGGGGCGACTGTGTGTGCAATGGATATGTAGGACTTGAAAAGGAGACTTCGGAAGCTTTCAGGGATGGCTGACTCTTTACGGGGGATTTGGGGTACAAAAAAGAGAGGTTGTTTACTTCATGGGCAGAAAGAAGGAGACGTTCGTTCAGGCTGGTTACAACGTCTATCCGGCGGAAGTGGAGACTGTTCTCATTTCCCACCCCAAATTGGCGATGGTGGCGGTTATAGGAGTTAAGGATGAGTTTTACGGTGAAAAGGGCGTAGCTTACGTCATTCCCGAAGGAGAAGTGACCGAGGCCGAGTTAAGAGAATACTGCTCAAAATACATCGCCGACTACAAAATACCCATGGAGTTCATTTTCACCAAAAGCTTACCTCTGAACCCTGCAGTCGAAACCGAGTAAACGTCCTGATGAGGACACCACAGGATGTCAAATCCCACCCTTTCCTCGCTTTCAACCCATGGCTTTTCGATGGATGCGTAGGGAATGGTGTTTACGATTGTGGCGAAGAAGCTCATTAGCTCGGCCTCATCAATACCCTCAAATCTCGTCTTTGAGAACA
>DAINRD010000231.1:2467-2671 GCA_036742095.1 Archaeoglobus sp.
TCGCGAGATTCTTTGTAGAGCAGATGGAGAACGACCCATCTTTTTTCATTTATTCCGCTCAGAACCATCAGGGGGACTTCAAACCTTACATCCACCAGCAGCTCCTGCTGTGGAGACTCGCCACTGCTGAGAAAATCAGAACCATTGTGGGAGACGAAATCGGTCTGGGTAAGACTGTAGAAGCTATTCTGACCATAAAACACC
>DAINRD010000232.1:0-1726 GCA_036742095.1 Archaeoglobus sp.
GTGGTGGAGCACCCGAGATAGAGGTTGCTCTCAAGATAAGAGACTGGGCACCAACACTTGGCGGAAGAGAGCAGCTGGCAGCTGAGGCCTTTGCCTCAGCGATGGAGGTTATTCCAAGGGCCCTCGCCGAGAACTCAGGTCTTGACCCAATCGACATTCTTGTCGAGCTGAGAAAGGCCCACGAGGAGGGCAAGACCACCTACGGCGTGGACGTCTTCAGCGGCAAGGTGGCTTGCATGAAAGACAAGGGAGTTCTTGAGCCGCTGAAGGTCAAGACGCAGGCAATAACCAGCGCAACTGAAGTGGCAATAATGATTCTGAGAATCGACGACGTCATCGCTGCAAAGGGACTGGAGAAGGAGAAGGAGAAGGGACCAGAAGGAGAGACAGGAGGAGAGGAGGATTCTGAAGAATAAATTTTTTAAATTTTATTCTCCTTAAGCCACCTGAAAAACTCCTCAAAGGCTCTTCTTCTGTGAGATACTTGGTTCTTCTCCTCGGTTGTCATTTCCGCGAAGGTTTTATCGCCGTAGAGAAAGATGGGGTCGTAGCCAAAGCCCTGAGTTCCCCTGATTTCTCTGGAGATTTCCCCCTCCACCTTCCCGGTGAAGGTTCTCACCTCCTTGCCGTCAAAGTAGGCTACGACTGCCATGAAGTAGGCTTTTCTGTTCTCAACGCCTTTCATGAGCTTAATAATACCCTCATTGCCAATGGTCTTGAAAACGTAGCTTGAATAGGGCCCGGGAAAGCCCTTCAAAGCCTCTACAAAAAGGCCGCTGTCTTCGAGGAAGAACTCCCCTTGAATTCTGGATGAAAGCATTTCCGCACTCAGTCTTGCAATCTCCTCCAAACTGTTACCCTGAGGTTCGAGGTACTCCATCCTGAGCCACTCAACCTCGATTCCGTAATTCGAGGCCATTTCTCTGATTTCCCTAAACTTCCCCTCGTTGGACGTCACGAAGTACATGGAGGTTGTTGGATTGCTTGTTTATGGTTTTTTTGCTGTAGGCCTTTGCTCTCACTTTTGCCCTCCAGCCCCCGCTCAGCCCCAGAGCACCCCCTCAATTTCCGAGCAGATTTCCTCAGCTTCAACGTTGACAGGAACCACTTCAAACTTACCAGAGGAGAGACCTATTTCAATTGCCCTTGCTATCTGCTCCTGCTCGAACACACTTCCCTTGGAAACCTCAGGAGTTGTGCCGTGGATTCTGAGAATGGCCACACCAACTGCATCGATGGCAACCCTGTCGTTGCTGGCGATCAGTAGTCCCGGCTCAATCAGAGTTCCTCTCTCCGGCCCACCGTGCGAGAAGCCCTTTATAGCATCCATGATTGCGATTTCGGGGGAGTAGGAGACGTTTATCTCAGCAATCATCTTTCTCATGTGGGGCGAGGTGTGGAGTTCTGACATGTAGTCGTGCCCCCTCCACCTCCTCGCCACCATTCCAACGCTGTTCTTGAGAGACATGGTGAAGTGCCCTCCAAAGCGATGCGTCTTGAGGCAGCAGGTCTGTATTACAGAGTCAACTGTCAGGAAGATGTCTGCGAAGGGATAGCCGTTTTTCCAGTGGCTGTCTTCTGGCTGGTGAAGAACCCATCCGTCGTAGCTGTCGAGGTCAACGACAGTAAAGCCCTTCTCTCTGGCCAAGTCCAGAACGCCCATGGTTTTCAGCACCGATGAAGTGTTTCCCATCCCGCTTCTCTCTGCCGTGAATATCTCTGCCTT
>DAINRD010000232.1:1736-2663 GCA_036742095.1 Archaeoglobus sp.
GGTTGAACCCTCAAAGTCAGAGAAGTTCTGCATGAGCTTTCTGACGGCTTTGTCTCTTTCTTCGGTTTTGAGAACGTAAACGACTGACTTTCTCGGGGGACTTGGTTTAGGCGTTAGTGGTTCTTCCATCACTCTATCACCGATGGCACAGCCTGAAAGTAAAAAAGAGAGGGCTGCTGCGGATGTTATGAGGAACTCTCTTCTCTTCATGGCTTTTTAAGAACCTCTCGTGCAGTAGAACTCCCCCTTGAGCTCCATCACGGCCGCAACCCTGCAGAGGGGGCAGAGACAACCTTTTTCCTCTTTTATGACCTCACTTGTTCCGAAATAGCAGAAGCCTATCTTGCTTTCCTCCGAAACATAGGTTGAGCAGTCCCTGCAGATGCACTCCTTCTCAACGAGCTCGTCAACCCTCTCCATGTCTTCACCTCAAACCTGCGGTTATCTCCTTATACAGCTTCCTGTTGCTTCTCCACAAATCAAAGCGGTCCAGATGCATCACCTTTGCCCACACTGCACCGAAGTCCTTCACAAACTTCTCCCTTGCATCATCGCAACCGTAAACCTCAGCCAAAGCCCTCAGTTCGTCGTGATGGCCCACGATTAAATCAACCCTCGTTGCCCTCCACCTCAGCTCCCCGCTCTTCCTGTCGTAGCCTTCAAAGGTGTATCTGTGGTCATCGGCAGCCCTCCACTCTACGGACATGTCCAGAAGGTTGACGAAGAAGTCGTTGGTAAGTGTCTCTGGTCTATCGGTCAGCACACCGTAGTCAGAATAACCGTAGTTTGCCCCAAGAGCCCTCATCCCTCCAATCAGCACCACCATTTCGGGGACTGTGAGGGTTAGCAGGTTAGCCTTATCAACGAGGAAGTACTCAGGAGTCGTGTAAACGTCCTCCTCTCTTATTCTTTCCGGATAGCTAAAGT
>DAINRD010000233.1:0-2654 GCA_036742095.1 Archaeoglobus sp.
TTTAACATGCCCCGTGAGATTAACATCAGGATTGCAGGGACTGGGGGACAGGGCGTAATTAAGGCTGGACTGGTATTAGCTGAGGCCTTCGCCCTTGACGGTAAAAATGTTGTTCAGATTCAGAGCTACGGTCCTGAAGCGAGAGGCGGGGTATCGAGGACTGATATTGTTGTTAGTGATGAGGAAATTGACTTTCCGGGTTTGAGGAGGATTGATTATCTCCTTGTTCTCCACGATTCCGCTTACAGGAAGTATTATCCTCAGGTTGATGGAAAAACTCACGTAATTTACGACTCCTCTCTTGTAAATGCCAGGAGAGGACTCGGCTTCCCCTTCACCGAAACATCCATTCGGGAGTTTGGCTCCCCTCTCTTCACCAACATGATTGCCATCGGAGCTCTGGCAGCTATGCTTGGACTGCAGCCAGAGAAGGTGGAGGTGGTTATTGCGAAGAGAATAAGGAACGCCGGGGAGAATATTAAGGCCTTCAGGATTGGATTCGAGATGGGGAGCAGGTTGGTTAAACCATATATTCTTTCATGACTTCTTGGTTTTAGATGTACGCTGTTGTGGTTGACCTGAAGCTCTGCAAGAAGTGCGGGATATGCAACGCAGTTTGCCCCAAAGGGGTTTTTGGTGAGAGTGGAAGCGTTTTAAACGGGAGAAAATGCTCTGGCTGCAGACTCTGCGAGCTATACTGTCCTGATTTTGCGATAGAGGTTTTCAGGGTGGGTGGAGATGGAGTTGATTCAGGGGAATGAGGCCGCAGTGAGGGGAGCAATCAACGCTGGCTGCAACTTTTTCGCGGGTTATCCCATAACTCCCTCATCCGAAATTACTCACGGAATGGCCGAACTGCTACCAAGATTTGGTGGTGTTTTCATTCAGATGGAGGACGAGATTGCGAGCATCTCCGCCGCAATTGGCGCATCGATGGCAGGTGCCGTAGCGATGACCGCCACCTCCGGGCCGGGATTCAGCCTGATGCAGGAAGGCATAGGCTATGCTGCAATGACAGAGTCACCGGTTGTGATTTTCAATGTCATGAGAGCTGGACCGTCAACGGGAATTCCCACAGCCCCCTCGCAGGGAGACGTGATGCAGGCGAGGTATGGGAGTCACGGAGACTACCCCATCGTGGTTCTGGCACCAGCGTCTGTTAGGGACATGTACTACCTTACTGTTGAGGCATTCAAAATCGCCTTCAGGTTCTCCACCCCAGTCATCGTGCTGAGCGATGAGATTGTGGGACACATGAGGGAGAGCGTCGCCTTACCTCCTCTCGGCGAGATTGAAAGCTACGAGAAAAGGGCAAAAAACCTGATTGACGGAAGGATGAGGCACAGAACGGGATTAGTCCACACCGAAAGCGGACTTCCAACCACCGACCTTGAGGAGTATGAAAGGTTGCTGAAGCGATTGTTTGCCAAATTCGACGATTTTGAGCCTATGATGAGGTTTGAGGGAGAAGAGAGTGGGGAAGTTTTGTTTGTCGCATACGGCTCATCCTACAGGCTTGCTAAAAGCTCGGCGAAGCTTCTCTCAGAGAAGGGTGTGTCGGCAGGAATCCTGAAGCTTGAGAGCCTCTTTCCCTTCCCGGAGGAGGCTGTAAGAAAATACTCCAAGAGAGTAGAGCTCGTGGTGGTGCCGGAAATGAACGCGGGGCAGGTGGTTAAAGAAGTTGAGAGGGTGTGCTGCTGCAGGGTTAAGGGGGTCTCGTACTTCGGCTCCCTCATCCTTCCAGAGAAGCTGGCAGAAATCGTGGAGGGGGAGCTATGAAGGCCGACTATGCCGACTACCTGAGAACGGACACGCTTCCAACGATATGGTGTGCCGGCTGCCCCAATGGTATAGTCCTCGCCTCATTCATCAGGGCTGTTAAGAGGGGCTTTGACAGGAATAAGACAGTAGTGGTGAGCGGGATTGGTTGCAGTGGCAGAATAACGCAGTACCTTGATTTTGAAACTGTCCACACAACTCACGGAAGGGCTCTGGCCTTCGCCACAGGAATCAAGCTCGCCAACCCTGAGCTGAACGTGGTGGTTTTTATGGGAGACGGCGATGCGGTGGCCATAGGCGGTAACCACTTCATCCACACCTGCAGGAGGAACATAGACATCACCGCAGTTGTCATAAACAACTCTCTTTACGGAATGACCGGGGGGCAGCTCGCTCCAACAACTCCTGAAGGTGCAAAAACGAAAACCTCTCCCTACGGGAACATTGAAAGACCCTTCGACATCGCAAAGCTTGCGATTGCTGCAGGAGCAAGTTATGTTGCACGGTTCACCGCATACCAGCCAAGATGGCTGGAAAAGGCAATTTTTGAGGCAATGCAGCACCACAGCTTCAGTGTGGTTGAGGTGGTTACTGGCTGCCCGACTCACCAGCGCATAAAGCCCGCTGAGTTGCTGAAGCACCTGAAGGAGAACTTCAGAAGGAGAGACTACGTGTCTCTGGACGAGATCCAGCCCAACGACATCGGTGTTTTCAAAAAGGAGGTTAGGGAGGAGCTAACTGAAAAATTGAAAAGGTTGGTGGCGTAATTTAACCGGCTCTTCCGGTAATTCCTCACTTACGGGTGTCTTTTTTATCATCAAGTGGAAGTAGACTCCAGAATCTGAACTTTTTCAGAATGTTTATCACATCCCGCA
>DAINRD010000234.1:0-2637 GCA_036742095.1 Archaeoglobus sp.
TAAGGATGCCAAGGAAATACGAGAAACCAGAGGACATTGACGGATTGGCAATTGTAAAGTATCCCGGAGCTAAGGGCGGTAAAGGTTACTTCATCATATCTTCGGCAGACGAGTTCTACGAAATTTCCGAGAAAATGGTTGCGAAGGGCCTTATTGGGGAGGAGGACGTGAGGAATGCTGAAATTCAGGAGTATATTATTGGTGCGAATATTTACTTTTCCTTCTTCTATTCTCCAGTTTACGGAAGAATTGAGCTGATTGCCGTTGACAGACGCTACGAATCGACTGCAGACGCCATTGGTAAGGTTCCCGCCAAGGAGCAGCTGAGAGCAGAAATAAACCCAACCTACACAGTTATTGGGAACTTTCCCGTTGTTCTGAGAGAATCCCTTTTGGTTCAGGCCTTTGAGGCTGCTGAGAGCATAGTGGAAGTTTCAAAGGAAATAGCCTATCCGGGAATGGTTGGAGCCTTCTGCATTGAGTCCATATTCGATGAAAATGCTGAGATGTATGTCTTTGAGATATCAGCGAGAATTGTTGCAGGAACAAATGTAGGAATTCCTGCCTCTCCCTACTCTTACATTCTCTTCGGGGAAAACATGTATATGGGCAGGAGAATTGCGAGAGAAATCAGGCTTGCTGCGGAAAAGGACATGCTCGGAGAGTTGATTTACTGATAAACCAAAAAGTATAAACTTAACAACTTATCAACATGAATACATGGAGGAAGAAATAAGGAAAGCTGCAGAAATACTGGCAAGTTCCAGGCATGCGGTGGTTTTTACTGGTGCAGGAATCTCTGCAGAAAGTGGGATTCCCACCTTCAGGGGGGAGGATGGTCTCTGGAAGAGGTATGATCCTGAAGAGGTGGCATCGATTTCTGGGTTCAGGAGAAACCCCAGAGCCTTCTGGGAGTTTTCGATGGCGATGAAGGACAAGCTCTTTGCAGATCCAAACCCCGCTCACTACGCCATTGCCGAGCTTGAGAGGATGGGAATAGTAAAAGCAGTAATAACCCAAAACATAGATATGCTTCACCAGAAAGCTGGAAGCAGGAGAGTTCTTGAGCTTCACGGTAGCATGGATAAGCTGGACTGCCTTGACTGCAAGGAAACCTACGACTGGGGTGAGTTTGTAGAAGACTTCAACAGGGGGGAGATACCCTGCTGCAAAAAGTGCGGCAGCTACTACGTAAAGCCGAGAGTCGTGCTTTTTGGCGAACCCTTGCCGCAGAGAGTCCTTTTTGAAGCGATGGAGGAGTCAAGGCACAGTGATGCCTTCATGGTAGTTGGCTCAAGTCTCGTTGTTTTTCCCGCTGCAGAAATGCCTTACATTGCCAAAAAGTCGGGGGCAAAGATGATAATTGTCAACGCCGAACCGACGGTTGCAGACCCAATTTTCGACGTAAAGCTGCTGGGGAAGGCGGGAGATATACTTCCGAAAATCGTGGAGGAGGTGAAGAAACTTAAACAGATATGAGCTATCACTTCTCAACCAAAGAAGGCTGATAAGGCAAAATTCAGAAAATTATAAATATCCTACACAACAGTTAAAGAATATTAAAATTAGATTTGGAGGTGATTTGAATGGTTGAGCTTGACCTGACTCAGATACAGAAGGACATTCTGTACGCATTGATAACGCTTTACAAGAAGAAGGCTGGCGGCTCGGTGAAAGGTGAGGAGATTGCAGAGCTGATAAACAGGAATCCTGGAACTGTAAGAAACCAGATGCAGGCTTTGAGAGCTCTTGGACTTGTTGAGGGTGTGCCAGGACCGAAAGGCGGATACAGACCCACGTCTAAAGCCTACGAGCTTCTTTCAATTACGAGACCAGAGGAGTCGGTGAGAGTCTCTGTAGTGGTGAACGGCAATTTAATGGAGGAACTCACAGCGGAGGAAATTGACCTGCCAGCAATCTCAAACCCGAATGTTTGTCAGGCGAGAATAAGGTTGGTCGGTGATATCAAGAGGATCAATCCCGGTGACAACGTTATTGTCGGCCCAACTCCGGTGAACGAGATGATGGTGTATGGCAAGGTTGTTGGTAGAGACGATACGGAGAACACCATAGTCATCGATATTGAAAAAATCGTTGCTCTGCCGAAGGACACCGTTGGGGAGCACATGTCTTCCCCGATAATCGCAACAGATGCTGATGAGAAGGTAATCAATGCTGCAAAGGTTCTGGCTGAGAACAATATTTACTGTGCTCCGGTGAAGAAGGACGGGAAGTTCGTGGGAATCTTCACCCTTGACCACGTTGCAAAGGCCATCGCAGAGGGCAAACTAGAGGGCAAAGTTGAGGAGGTAATGAGGCCAAAGCTTGTCATGGTAGAAAAGGATACGAAGATTAGAGAAGCCCTCAGACTGATGAGAGATGAAAAAGTGAGAATTCTGCTCGTAACTGACAAAGGAGAGCCAGTTGGAGTTATTACAGACCAGAAGATTCTGACAAGGCTTGCTCCAGAGCAGCTGGAAGCTTAAATCGCTTCCATAATTTCTTCCAAATTTTTTGCAGCTTCTCCCTGTTTTTCAGTTTAAGTTCCGCCCCCTCCTTCTCGACAAATTCAGAAACCTTCAGTTTTCTCTCAAGCTTTGCTCCCCCAATCTTCATTTCCACTTCAACGTAGGGAAA